>CAYFWG010000235.1:0-1508 GCA_964346775.1 uncultured Mogibacterium sp. | reverse complement strand
TGCCACATGTTTTTTAGAATTCCATGAACGAAAACAACCGCCTTTCGGCGGTCGTCCTCGACTATTCCTCATTTTATTCTTGGAGAAAGGACTGCTTATGTTCCACATACATAATAACACATAGAAAAGTATTATTCGGTATCATGATTTGTAATTTCTCTTCCGAGGCTTTCCAGTGCTTGCCTCTTAAGTCGTTTGGTGTGAGATTCTGAATAGTTCAGCTCTTTTGCCGTCTCTTCCGTGCTTTGTCTTAGAATGTATCTTCGTGTCAAGACGTCCCTATAAGTTGGCTCGATTGATTCAAGCTCCGATATTATATCTCTTTTGAGCTGCACCCAGTTAGAAGCAACCGTTCTTAACCGCTCCTGTTCTTCCAGCAGCTCCACGACTGCATCCTCCATCTTGTTACCGGTGACAGAATTCTGCACCTTGTCGGTGATGTTTAAGGACCCGCAACATTGAGCTACATTCTCCAGTTCTTCTATTCGCTGCATACAAGATTTGATTTCCCATTCCGCCTCGCCCAACTTCCGGAGCCTTGCGTCCGCAATTTGTGCATATTCTGTCATTCGATACCTCCTATTCTATCGTTCCTATCTCATCTCGATTCGCCAGCATGTACATTTCAACCGCAAATTTGATATTGTCGTAGTGCTCATCGCACATATCCAGCAGCCACTTGAGCTGACCTAATGGCATACGAACCGCATTTCCCTTCTGGAAGATTGCAACCTCCCTGTCACGGCAGGCAATCGTAACGTCGCCATCGTCTAACGAATAGATGAACGACCCATCTAAACGCTTCCGGACCTTTTCTGTGCTGATTCTATATCTTTTCATATCCATATTCCTTTCTTGAAATTGTTTGCTTCAAGCCATTCGGCAGCCTTCTTTTTTGTTGGTTCCGAGATTGTCGTAAGCGTAAGCGCCACCTTGCACATAGCAGCCATGATTACCCTATCGTTTTTCGGCATTGGTCTGCCTCCGTAAACGTTATCCTGATACATCCGGTAGAACGCCTTGTATTTTTCAACATCCAAGCTCTCTACTACTTCATGGAAATCTTTTTGCCACTGCTCAATAAGTTTTCTATCCATAACATCCCCTTCAATTCGATTTACCTTGTACGCAATCAGTTCGTCTTCGCTCATTAACTTCATGTGGTAGTTCTGCGCAATTGTCATGGTGAGCTCCGAAAGCTCGTTCACGGTCTTAATAGGCTGGTTTTTAAACACATGCTGTTCAAGTGTCCTTCTTATCGTTTTCTTTCTGAACATTTCTCTCCTATAATCCTTCCGTCTGAATCGTAAATGTAACCTTCCCAGTATGGGTAGTTGCGGTGGAATGTTGAAGTGGGTATTCCTGCCAACTCCGCCGCAACTCTCATCGGGATTCCCCTGCTCTGCATCCAATAGCAGGCTTCGAAAAACTCGTTTGGAAGCTCGCTATACCTTCTCCCCAATCTCAACTCCCTGTGGTCTTAGTCCTTTTAAGTATTCAATCAGCGT
>CAYFWG010000234.1:0-1538 GCA_964346775.1 uncultured Mogibacterium sp. | reverse complement strand
ATATTATAGAACTTAATAAAGGCCTCTCGTGTTTGAGGGGTAACTTCTTCCGAATAATCAATTGCTGCGTTAAAGAAGGACCAGATATTGGCGATATGTTCACTCTTATCTTCGCTTTCAAAGCTATAATATGCGGCACTCAGTGGATTGAGGACAGGAATACCATCGAAACGGAACGGGGCCTCTGATTCCATACCAAATTGAACTCTAAATTGCTCGGCCAACTCCGTGCGTTTATCATGTCCCTCCCGCTTGTTAAACATTCCGTATATGGTGAATGGATCAACTTCGTCTGCTTCGCCATTAAAAGAAAGCTTGGCCATTGTTTGACCTGCATCAGAGAAGGCGGCTTTTATCTTACTAAGGAGTTCTGTCTGATTATTCGCGTATGGCGACAGCTTGTCAGCCAGTTCCTCATAGAAGGTGGTCCAAGCAAATCCGAGATCGGTTCTTTCAATAACCATGTGAGTTTTCATTTCCCAGAGGACATCCTGACCGACAAGGAGATCACTCCACAGCAATCCTTTTGTCTCCTCCATTAAGAAATATCGAAGTTCTTTGTCGTTATTGGCCCTCTGAGCAAGGCGTGATACAAGCTTCAAATAGTGCATATACTTGTAGCCTGCCGACGTCGTCTCTTCTCCAAGGTAATGACAATACTCCTGATAAATCTTATCCATATAGAAGGTGTATGTCTCAGGCTTAGCGCATGTGAGGAATGCAGCCGCCGTGCGCTCGTCCGGGAACACAAACTGATACTTGCTATTGGCGACAGGTTTAATAATATCCGAGAATGCAGCATAATTCTCAGAAAAACTCCGCTCAGCATTTAACAGCTCAGAGAAAGATGACTCAAGTTCGACAGCATCTTCTTTCATCATGTGCTTTATAGCAAATCCGGCACGAGGCATATCAATAATATTCATCCCGGACTTTGTTATTGCCGAAAGAATCTCATTAACACTCTTGCCCTTTGACTCGGTAAGGAGCTCCCACTTATATTTCTCATTTGATAAATTCGATGCCGGGGACATGACGAATTTCTTATACCGAGATATGAGATCGGAAATAAGGTACTCTTGCAAAGCATCTACCAGCTCCTTGCGAATGGTCCACTCAAAGCCATCCTTGACACGCTGACCTATCATCGGAATATTCCAGAAGGACTCTTTTCCTTCGGTATTCTCAACAAAGAAACGATTCAACTTCTTTTTGACATGCCTGCCAAAGTTAGTGACGACAACATTAAAGTAGTTGAATGAGCAGTCGTATTTCTTGCCAAGGGCCTTGCATGTAGCACGATGGCCGGGTTCTCTTAGAAACTTGACCAGCACATCGATATATGCATACTCTTGGATTTCCGGATCACTGATTATAGCGAGCCATTCCTCTTTGGTGACGTCAATATCGGCATCAAAGAATCCTTCCGGGGTGCGGTATTCTAATATCTTTTTCATGGGGCTCCGGATTAATAGTACGTTTCAAGGTAGGAATATGCCTTATCAAAGACCTCCTGATGCTTGATTTTGTATTTGAGC
>CAYFWG010000233.1:0-1549 GCA_964346775.1 uncultured Mogibacterium sp. | reverse complement strand
TAACAAAGAGTTTCCTCGATTGATAGGCAATTTTCAGAATTTCCTATTAGATAGCGGTGCTTTTACGTTTATGTCGGGAGCAGGTGTTGTTGATTTCGATAAATACGTAGAAGGATATGCTGCATTCATTAAGAAGTGGAACGTAAAGAACTTCTTTGAGCTTGATATTGATTCCGTTGTTGGTATCAGAGAGGTTGAAAGACTTCGTGAAAAGCTCGAAAGATTAAGTGGACGTAAGCCTATCCCCGTTTGGCATAAGTCACGAGGGAAAGAGTGTTGTGTTGGAATGTGCAAGAATTACCCTTAAGTGGCTATTGGTGGTATCGTAACCAAAGAAATACCTATCAATAAATATGAAAAGTTATTTCCTTGGTTTGTGAAGACAGCAAATATCAGAGGATTGCATACGTATAACTTTGATTCCGTGGATTCTACAGCTTGGCTTTATGGTAATATGAGCGGTTCTATATATAAATTCAATGCCAAGAACGGAACTATGGATAAAACCAAAGCACCTGAGGGCAAGAAACTTCGCTCAAAGTTGGTTGCTGCACATAATTTCGGCGAGTGGGTACGCTTTATGAAGTACGCCCGTGCAAGATTATAAAAGATAAATATTTAAATTTTAATTAGTTATGAAAGATTCATTGATTATTGTATCAGGAGGTATGGATTCAGTAACTCTCCTGTATGAGAAGAAAGAGAACATTGCTCTCGCTATTTCTTTTGATTATGGCTCTAATCATAATCAGAAGGAGATTCCTTTTGCTAAGTTGCATTGTGAGCGACTTGGTATCAAGCATATTGTTATTCCACTCAACTTTATCCACGACTACTTTAAGTCGTCTCTCCTTGAGGGCGCAGAAGCTATCCCAGAAGGTAATTACGATGATGAGAATATGAAATCAACCGTAGTTCCTTTCCGTAACGGCATTATGCTCTCTATCGCTTGCGGTATTGCTGAGAGTAATGGATTGAAGAAGGTGCTTATTGCTAACCATTTCGGCGACCACGCTATCTATCCAGACTGCCGCAAGGGCTTCATTGATGCCATGTCAGAGGCAATGAAGAATGGTACTTACGAGGGTATTACCATTGATGCTCCTTATACCAATATTACGAAGACAGATGTTGCTCGCCACGGAAAGAAGCTTGGTATCAACTACGCTGAAACTTGGAGCTGCTATAAAGGCGGTGAGAAGCATTGTGGTAAGTGTGGAACTTGTATGGAACGCAAGGAAGCTCTCCGTGATGCTGGTATCTCTGACCCAACTGAATACGAGGATGAGTAAGGCAAGCGGTAATACAAGGTTACTTACACCAAAGCAAAGACAGATAGATAAGGCTCGGAACGAATATAATCAAATCGTTTCGAGTTCCTTGGTTGATGCTTCTTTATCATATTTCTCAGAACAGACGGGTGCTCACGCTATCTTTATGAAAGGACATAATCATACTGATAAAATCGCTGATGCCGAAGCAGAATTGGAAGTGGCGAGAGCTATCGCAGATAATGGTATAAATGTTACACTTACTCCTGAAGGCGATA
>CAYFWG010000232.1:0-1570 GCA_964346775.1 uncultured Mogibacterium sp. | reverse complement strand
ATGCTTGTTTAATGCATTTGTCCAATTATTCAAACCGGTATCGAGCGATATGCCGATAATTTCAAACTCTGACCTGTTGGCAGACTCATAAATCTTTTTCAAGGCAGGAAAAGATGCGATGCAAGGTCCACACCAGGAAGCCCAAAAGTCGATAAGAACAAATCTTGATTTGCCAATATGATCTGATATTTTTTGACTTTCTCCCTCCTTATTCTTCAAAGTGAAATCGACATATTGTTTTCCTGCAAGCTGCTTCTCTTTCTTTTCCATATCTGTCAAGCGATTTTTCAGTTCAATATACTCTTTCACCCACTTTCTATGTTTGTAATCCTCATCTGCTGCGTTATATATAATATAGAATGCACTGTCAGAACATGTTTCTGTGGATGGGTATGCGTAACTCTCGGCAAAGTATCTTCCGGCTTCCTTCTCAAAGAGATATTGTCCAACGGCATTGTGGATGTTTTCTTTTTTAAACTGCACCATGTATTTTCCAATTTCAACCATCTTTTTGTGTCTGGGTGATCCGAGTATCACAAAAAATCCCTCTTCATTTTCTTTTCGTCCATCCTCTTCCGACTTGAGTTCGCTCACTTCTTTATTAAGGAGCGCACAGGTGTCCAGATATCCCTGATACAAATCATTCAGCGGTGTGCCGCTCAACCTTCCGGTATTCATGTCAGCTTTGATATTGCCCTTATCTAAGAAAACCGTTAAAGAGACTATTCTGTCAGGATAATTCCCCAAACTTAAAATACCGATATCTTTTGGGTTTTCTTTCCCGCTGAACTGGAATTGCCCATCGATAATTACAGCTGTATCAACACTTAAAATATGGTTGTCATCAAATGAAAACAGCATTATTTGCTTCCCCTCAAATATTTTATCTGTTTTACCCTTTAACTGATACCCATCTTTATACTTCTGAGTTTTAGGAATAAAGTTATGATTGTGTTGAATTTTCGGTTTCAGTGTTTGATGCTCTTTTGAATTGAAAATAATTACACCGTTCCTGTAATATTCACCATATCTTGTCACTCCATCTTTCCCAGACTCAGCACTGGTTCCTGACAAACCATTTAATTCTCCTTCAAATGCTTTCTCATAAAAGGCAACTTCGGAGATTTCTTCTCCATCAAAGAAGTATTTTTTCCCGGAAGGATTGCTAGCGATTGAATCCAGCATGAAAGCTTTTCTTTCGGGAGATAATCCCTGAGGATAGGCAACAAAAATTTTCCCATAGGAAAAAAATATAATCAGAGTAAGCATAATTTTCTGAGAACTATCTAAATAAGACATATAGACTCGTTTTTTTGATTGGTTTATAGAAAGTAAAAAAAGTAAAGGTTAAGGTATTGGGGATAAAGCTTCCCAATACCTAAGATTCTGAACTCGATATTTTGATTGAGTTCTTACATACACCCACATGCAGTCAAAAAACCAGATCCGTCTGCTGCATGGCCTGTTATGCCTTTACAAGTCTGAGGAATACTATCCATTCGCATCGTTACAGGGTTCCACTCATCTCTGGGTGGACAGGGACCTGAGCATGTCGAGTTATTAATGCCAC
>CAYFWG010000231.1:0-1584 GCA_964346775.1 uncultured Mogibacterium sp. | reverse complement strand
CGGTAATGCCAAGCATACCGGCTTTATATGTAATATCAGAAATGAGCTTTTCTCTCGCCCATACTGCAAAATTTTTAATCGCTGTTTTGTTCATAACGCACCTCTTTCATCAGAGCTTTTCTACGAAAGACTCTATTTGTTGGATAAGCATACTCCAATCAGTTCCGGTAACTGCTCCGGCAGCGAGTGAAACTGCGAGTTTCATTGAAAAATCTCCTGCAAATTTTTTAATTCCGGCAAGAGCTTTACTTAATCGATTCTTTTTGGGAGCTTCAGTTCTTAACTGTTCCTGAACTACTTCCAAATCGTCTTTAACACTGTCGATTTCATCAGCACCAACATCTTGAATTTTGTCCAAAGACGGTAATAATTTTCCTATCAAAGACAGTATCTCTGTTGCATCATTACTTGTATTATATGAGTTTATAACACCACTAACTTGCTGATTTGCTGAACCGTTCACTGTACCTATCTGTTGAATAAATGTATTTCCATTCATTGTTTTCGCTTCCTCATCGAGAACAATCATATCCATTGATAGCTGGTCGTTGATAAAATCTATTAGAGATTTGAAAGCCATATCAATGAAGCTTTGAATATTGTCATTTACCTTTCTGCTTGACCAACAATATCTCATTGATTGTCCACGAACATTTACTTTGTCGTTATTGTTTATAAACAAAAGATAATCATACGCAGCTTTGATATGACTGGCTTCGTCTTTTGGAGGCTTATAATCAGCCCACCCTGAACAGCCAATATCAAAACACTCCTTAAAGTTGTAATCCACTCCAGTTATTTTCTCTGAGATATAGTTGCTCAATGTTTCATTTTCGGTTATGAAGTTGACAAAGCGAGATAGGTTTACATCTGCTGTGTCATCTGTACTATTTAGGAAATTGCTTGAAATTCTACGAAATTCAAGACTTAGTTTTCTCATTTCAACTCTATTCATCATATATCCACCCCACAGTAAGGACAGAACACCTTTGATTCTCCGGCACAGTACAAAACTTTAACTTTTCGTTCACAACAGGCACAGGTAAACTCAGTCTCTGCCGTATCCTTGTCTTTAAGCTCTTTTGTTGCAACTTTTTTAAGCGGTTTGAACTCCATTTTTATTATTCCTTTGGAGCGATTAACTGACTTCTGCATTTTCTTGAAGGACTTATTCAATTCTTCAACCATATAGTTATATGCTAATGTCTGTGCTTGCTCGATAACATCTTCAGACAAGAATTCGTTCTTATCTTTTGTCAAACCGCAATAAGGACAAAACAGTTCTTCAATAGGTTCATCATCGTTCTGAAACTCACCGGCTTGCAACTTAAATTCTGAACCGCAGAAAGGACACTCAAAAGTTACATATCCTTCACTATCTCCTTGAATAGTAAAAGAAATTTCTGCTGACATAGCTATCCCTCCTTAGAACTCAATATTGATGATTGTATTATCCTCAAGAGAGTTAATGAGCTTCTTCTCAAGTTCAGCAAGATACCGCTTAATATCTTC
This sequence comes from uncultured Mogibacterium sp., assembly GCA_964346775.1. GTDB lineage: Bacteria > Bacillota > Clostridia > Peptostreptococcales > Anaerovoracaceae > Crickella. Next base: position 72 of record CAYFWG010000231.1, on the reverse strand, counting down.
TTCGCTTTCAATCTGCCAAGTAGCTGCATTGTTAATAGTCTTAATACTTACGGTCTTTTTCTTCTTTGCAGG
>CAYFWG010000230.1:0-1596 GCA_964346775.1 uncultured Mogibacterium sp. | reverse complement strand
TTACATCTATGCAAGCCTCCGTGGCTCAGGTATGCCAATGAGGGATTGTTGGGCGATTTCCTTCCAGGGAGAAGGATTTAACTGGACAAAAGACGTTCTAGAACGAGAGATGAACAAACTTGAGTCTTTAGAGTCCGTCCAGAAGAGAATCGCAGAGGTGCAGGGAAAGAAAGCGGAGAATGAAAACGCCGAAGAACTTTCTCCTGAAGAGTTGGCAAAAGCTACCTCTAAGGAGCAGATTCTTAAAGACCTGGTGCTGGCTCAGAGAAAAGCCAAGTACGGATCACCAGAGTGGCTTAAGATAGTTGCGTCCATCGCCGACTACAACAAGATTAAGCAGGACGAGATTGATACGGAAAATAATGTGGTCCATTATTACATTCCGTTATCAATGCCTCGATGCTGTGAGGACTGCATTATCTTCAAAAACGGCCAGGCAACCTTCCAAAAGAAGAAGAAATAGTTAAATTCGTGTTAAAGTAACTTTGTTTTACTCGAAATTCAGTAAAACCAAGTACCTTTGCAATCAGATTATGTGACAGATTCTTTCTGCGAATCATAATTCTAAAATTTTGGTTAACATAGAGGGGCAGTGTCTTCACAGATGCTGCCCCTCGCTTTTTAAATAAATATATAAGTAAAAGAAAACAAGTCAATTAAGGATACTTCTCTCCAGTGATGAGTTCAAGCGCAATTCTGACCTGATCATCAAGAAGAGAGTCGTTAAACGTAGGAAGAATGCCGTATGGTGGCAGTTTCTTCGTCTCTGCGGCCTCCAAAATGAACTGGAGCGCAATTACTAAGGAAGTGTGGTCTTGAACGACCTCAAGCAATTTATCGCTCATTCTTGCCTCCTTCCTTCTTAATCTGCTCTGCCATCTCAAGAATAGTCTCGGCGTGCTTATCGCGGTCGATGACTTCCTGTACGGCCTCATCGCTCTCCTTGCGAAGCTGCTCTTCAGTCTTGCCCTCGTCGGCAGCAGCGTTTCTTTTCGCAGCCTCACGAGCAAGATACTCGTCACGGAGCTTCAGCTTGCCTGCTGTGTATTCTGCATCGCCAGGCAATGACGTATCCGCATACATAAGCTGGGCAAATGCCTCGATGATGTTTCCGTCAGCTTTAGAGAACTCATAATGGTCTCCTACAGCCACAGGGACACATCCATCAAGGGCAGCATACATAGATGTACCGATAGAGTACTCGATTCCCCACGTGCCGGCAATGTCCGCAATCTTAATGAAAGGCAGCGAGCCTCTCTGTAAATGCTTCTTGATTTCAGCAGGAATATCCTTTCTGAGTGAAGCGATTTCTTTCTTCGACAAGCTCTTGCTGAACTTCAGTACCGTGAAGTGTCTTGTCTTGATAGTCTTTCCAAATGGTAATGCCATGATAACAATATTTTAAAGTTCAACTTTTATTTCTTTATACTCGAAATGCTTACAAGAAGGATCTTCCTCCGAAGTAAACATATTCACGGTAGGGTGATGACAAACTCCATCCTTGAAGAAGAAGCAGTCCTTGCAGGTGTAGTTAGTCTGTGCCATGTTCCTTACGTTTTTGATATTCCATCAATGTCAAGATACAATAGTTAGCGC
>CAYFWG010000229.1:0-1606 GCA_964346775.1 uncultured Mogibacterium sp. | reverse complement strand
TGGCAGTAACGCCATTTGTCCAAGTAGTTTTGCTCTCCATTCCTCATACGCTTTCCTATAAAGCGTACAGTAACTTAAAGCCATTCTTCGCAGTTCTTCTATCTGATGGTCGGGATTGGTGATTGTGTCAAACTGGTAGTCTTCGTCCTCCGTGTAAATATCGACCATTTCATCTTGCTCAAATAAAAACTCCATAAGCATACACAGTTCATTGACATTAGCTGCGATGTAGCCACTGGTGCGGGAATAGATCATATTAACCTTTCCCTCCGTTATATCTTTCAAAAGGCGAACCATTTCAGGTCTTTTGTATGTTTCTTTATGACCGGTCACGTCAACATAGACATCGACAAGTTCCATATTTTCCATTTCACTCAATTGCTCTTCAAAATAGAAACGGTTATATGCAATCATTTCTTCGGGATTTCTGTTTTTCCACAGAAGTGCATTTTTAACATAGCCGGCAACCAAGTATTTTTTCGGTTCTCTATTATCATTCATCAGGAAGACTCCAATACCATACGTTTTTGCTCTTTTTAGATATGATACGCAAGGCAGTCTTTGCCCGCAGCATCGTTCGTTGACTGATCCTCTCGATTTTCGCAAGTTCCATTACTTCTTGATATGATTTCGGACCGTCAGCCAAATAGTCGGATAGGGCAGATGTAGCTTCATCCATCTTTGAGTTTGATTTATCGGGTGCTGACATAAGTTCTTCTGCGCTAATGTCACTTTCTCCAAGCCATTCCACTTTGCCATCATTCAGAGTGAACTCCAAAGATGCCCCTATGGGCGCAAGGTTACTCTTTTGATGGGCGACTATGCGGATATCATCGTTGTCCGGAGACCGACCTATCAGTAAAATACTTCTCGCTGCTGCGGAGAAATCTATTGAGCCGAGACCACGATAACTCGCTTTTCCTCCGGAGTTTTTATTCAAATGACCTACAAGAAGAATAGCGCATCCCGTACTTTCGGCTATCTCTTTTAATTTATTCATTCGGGGTCTCACGGCGTTGGCTCTGTTCATGTCGGTATTTTCGCCAATAAATGCCTGTATAGGATCAAGGACGAGCACCTTTGCTCCGGATCTGATTACCGATTCTTTCAGTTCCTCGTCTTCAAGGTATAGCCCGTCCTGTTTATCAATAAAACAGATATTGCCGCAGTTTGCTCCATGCTTTTCCAAGCGGGGCTTGATTGTATCGGCATTATCGTCTTCTGTATTCTGATATATTGCATTTCCGCTTATTCGACAGTCAGAGCACGGTAATTTTTCTCCGTTAGAAAGAATAGAGAGAAGGCTCAACACAAAAGTTGTTTTACCTTCGCCGGGATCACCTTGAATAATGGTAATCTTTCCAAAAGGAATATACGGATACCATAGCCACTCAACCTTACGGCTTTCAATATCTTTATAATAGGTCAGTTTGCTGTTTGGCAGACCTTGTCAACCCGATTGTGTAAACATATCAAAAACAAAATCATAAATCCCATCCAATTCCCCAAAGGAAGTCGAGTTTCCCTCGAATAACGCTCCAGTTCGGATAAGGCATTGTCCATTTTTTAACCACATCCAGTGTGCGAAGATATAGTATCTTCATAA
>CAYFWG010000228.1:0-1609 GCA_964346775.1 uncultured Mogibacterium sp. | reverse complement strand
CGGTGTATCACCCAAATCGCCAACGCTGAACATCGCGTGCCAATCGGTCGTATTCACCCAAAGTTTACGAAACTCTATTGAATAGCAGACCTTCTTGTGCTATAATATAAGTTAGGTTTATTTAAATCCTTTGCTGAGGTGAAAGTCATGAAAGCAAGCTACAAAAAGTTGTGGAAACTGCTCGTCGATAAGGAAATGAGCAAGGGTGATCTTCATAAGGCGTCCGGTCTTTCTTCAAGCACAATGACCAAGCTCAGAAAAGGTGAAGACGTGTCAATGGAAGCTCTGAGAAAAATCTGCATTTGCCTTGACTGCAATATCGGTGACATCGTGGAGTTTGTCCCTGACAACACAACACAGTCCTAAATATGGGACAGGCAATATGGTACAGTATGCTATTAGGAATGGAGCAAATATAATGGATCAGACGCACCCTTATAACGGCAGCTTAACTGCTGAACAGTTTCTCTTCTACGAGATAAGAATTGCCGCAAAATACTATGTTTCCGGCTTGAAAATTGATGAGGCAATCGAGCGGATTAAGAAGGATAACCTCTTTCAATATCCAACAGAGAGACAGGTTTCCCGTTTGGCAAGAGCCTGTTATAAGCGGCTGGACGCGCTCGGCAACGAACAGCTTGTTCACGAGCTTGCCTCTGCACCAAATGATATTGCAAAGCAGATCAATCTATACGCGGTGATGAGGTATAATCGTCTGGTCTGGGAGTTTATGATTCAGGTTATAGGCGAAAAATACCGCAATCAGGACATGAACTTCTCAAGGAAAGACATGAATGCGTTCTTTTCCAGACTGCAAGCACAGGATGATTCTGTTGCCGCTTGGAGTGATGCGACAATCACCAAAATCAAAAGTGTTCTCGTTCGGATGCTGATAGAGACAGGGTATCTGGATGGGCTGAAAGACACCACGCTGAATCCCGTTTTTCTCTGTGAAGAGCTTGAACGAGGTATCGAAGCAAACAACGATTATGATGCACTTTCGGCATTTAATTACTTTAGATAGATAGGCGGACACAAACATGATTAAACAGGAGTTGGACCGGATCAAAGAGCGTATCTCGAATAAGGACTTCCTTGAAAACAAAGGACTGAGCAATGAGGTTGGTATCCATGTTTTCTGCTACAAAGCGGAGAATGAGTTGATCGTTCAGGATTATATCCGCAGATTGAAAAGCGAGGCGAACACGCCATATCGGATTATTGAGTGCGACCTTTATGAAGTGTTTCTCTCCCTTTTGGAGGACAAGCGCATTCTGAAATCAGTTGCAGGGTTAGAAGAAAAACGAGGCAAAAAGTATCTTCTGGATCAGTTGCAGAAGATCGCCACACCGGAAGCTCTCCTTGCCAAGATGGACTATTCACCCCATATCAAAGGGCAGGATGTTCTCTTCATGACAGGCATTGGAAAAATTCATCCGTTTATGCGTTCCCATAAGATGCTTGATAGTATGCAGCATCTCTTTGAAGACATCCCTATTGTGATGTTCTATCCCGGAACCTTCAATGGACAGACGCTCAATCTATTCGACGAGTTCAAAGAAGGCAACTATTATCGGGCATTCAATCCGCTGTAATGGAGGTAGCAACG
>CAYFWG010000227.1:0-1620 GCA_964346775.1 uncultured Mogibacterium sp. | reverse complement strand
GGCTCGTTAGATGGCAGTGCAGACTCGGATCCTGTTCGTAGCGGGAAGATTAAGGATAGAAATCTTGCAAAGTCGAAAATAACAATCAAAAAAGGCAGCGAACCTAAGGAAGCCTATGATGTTATAGTTAACAACATGCACGAATATGAGTATACGATTGGAAAGACTATCTCGACCAAGATGGGCGGAAAGAAACTCAAGGTCGTAGGCTTCTACACGAGCGATTCTCCAAGAGAAGATACAATGTATGTTACTGCAGAAACGATTAAGATAGATTACATAAGAAAACAAAAGAATTTCAGCGTATATGCACCTAATATCAATCAGGTCACAACCCTCCTGAAGCACGAAGATATTCCTTCGAGTGTATCTGCTGTAAACGACAAGGACAATTATATAAGACAAATGGGCGGTAAGCTGAAATCGTCTTTGATCGTTGCGGTTATAATACTCCTGATATCTTTGATAGAGATGTTCCTAATGCTGAGGTCTTCCTTCCTTGCCAGAATTAAGGAAGTTGGAACGCTTAGGGCAATAGGACTTAAGAAAAGAGACATATATCGGATGTTTGCGGGAGAAATTCTTGTAATCACCCTTATAACGGCAATACCAGGCATAGCTTTAATGTATTACATACTGTTTAATATCATTAAAATTACCGACTTCCTAGCAGGCCTGTATATGGTTACTCCGCTAGTCGCTGTGATAACCTTGGTTCTGGTTATAGTATTTAACATGCTAGCCGGCCTGATACCTGTATATTCCGTTATGAGAAAAACGCCTGCAGAAATACTTGCAAGAACCGATATTTAAAGTAGAAATGTAATAAGCCTGGACTTTCTCTGCGGATAATCCAGGCTTATTAAAAGTTCGACATTTAATATGGGCGTGTTATCTTATAATTTCTCTTTGCTGACTTTTAACAGTATTAGAGAACTTATTAATAGGGCTATTAATATTGGGAAAAATTGTATAACGTTCAAATAGGTGAAAGAGAATATCTGTGGCACTGGGATAAAGAAAATAATTGGTAACATATTTATTGCCACATTTAGTGATAATCCTATTGGGATCAATACTGCTAAGGATATAAAAATATAACACTAAGGGTTATTCTTAGGATTCCAGACAAAGGCGATTTTGTCGGCGATAAGATCAACGAGGACACCATCGTTCCGACCGAAGGAAAGACAATTGCCGAAACAATACTTGAGGATATGACATTAAGGGCATTAACATCGAAAGAGCTGAAACAGAAGAAGCCAGCTCTGTCTGATAAAGAAATTAACAAAAGACTTATCTTCATAAGAGACCAGATTGCAAGAGAACTGGCAAAAACAAACGGTACCGATGTTCTGAATATCACTGGTTCGGTTCAGGGCTATGTATTTGTTGCAGCAGCATATCTTTCTATGCAGGCACAGATTAATAATGTCAAAACGACTCATGATATGGCCTTCGGATATGTGATGTCAGGAAATGTATATGTCAAATACGTCGACACGGATGGAAAACTTATCGAGAAACAGACCCAGGTCGCTAAGGATGTTAAGCTCGGAGAGCCGTATACTACAACTCAGAAGACTTTCGACGGATATACATTCAAGGAAATGCATGCAG
>CAYFWG010000226.1:0-1622 GCA_964346775.1 uncultured Mogibacterium sp. | reverse complement strand
CTTGTTTATTTATAGCCTGTTTTATGAGGTAGTATAGATTCACCTCTCCACTTCTCGGACACTTCGGAATATGCTCAATGTCCTTAACTACTTCTTTTATACTTTTCATATTATAATCTCAAATTAGTTAATATGTTATGCATCGGATGCCTTTTGCTGATAATCACGTAGCTTGTACATAACTGCTATTAAATTTTTAAATCATCCAAATAAAACTCCTCATCGCCAATCTTTATTTTGTCCTTATCAGCTGTAGAAGCAAACTTTCCCTGCTTCATTTGCTTTACTAAAGCGGAATAATATTTAATTAGCTGTTCATACTCAAAGTCAGAATATTTTCGGGTAGTATTCTTTTTCATTTCAAGAAGAAGAACCTTTTGCTCTCCATATTTTCGTATAAGCCCGTTTCTGTAGCCTTGCATATTACCTTCTTGGAATCGGTTGCAGTGTGAGCATTGAGCATTGCAGTTCATTTCATCAAAACGTGTACTCATGTGCTGCCGATTTATATAGTGACCGTTATCAGCTTTTTCAAAAGGAAGCATTCTACCACAGCTTATACATCTGAAAGCCCTGAAATCAAACTCTCTGCTATCTCTCAATCGAATGTACATAGAGAAAATTCTATCCAGTTTAGCTTTTAAGTCAATCCTCTTTTTAACTTTTACTCCAGCCTTGTCAAATAGTGGCAAAGGCTTGTCTTTTTTTGCTTTTTTCTTACATCTGAATATCATGATTTTATAGTTTACTAATTAAAAGCCCCGAAGCGTATTCCCCGGGCACAACCATTATTTATTAACCCATTAGCACATGCTCCTGCATTTTTTGCCCGGTTCAGAAGTTCTTGTTTTAGTTCTTCAAATGTTCTCATGTTATTGTTTTAAATTTATTAATAACTTGTCTTTTGATTTTCTTATTCAGCTTCCCGACAAAACGTCCATGCTTCTCCGTCGTTCCATCGGGCAGACATTCCTTGTAGGAGTAAAGTAACTTTTGCAGGAGAAGCACTTCTTGTTTTGTGAGGGTGAGTTTCATTGTTTTAAATATAAAGTTTGTTGTGTTCGACCTCAATCTCCATCAACTGAATCAGACGTTCTTCTTCTGGAGAAGGAATGTATACACCTTGGGCACTTGCAAAATTTCGGAACCTTTCAATGGTAAGGCTCATTTCCGCACTGTCAAGGTCAGCAGAGCTGCGCAATATCTTTATCCGTCCCAAATACTTGTCGTCCCTCTCACGGACGAAAGTGTCCTTGTTGCAGAGAATCTTGTAATAGTTCCGCTTAACGTACTCCATCGTTTCTCCAATCTGGCATCCGAAGTAAGCAAGACAAACATGAAGGTATTTATTTGCCTGGATACTCCTTTGAGGTTTCTTCTCGGTCAACTCAAACACTTTCCGCTCCTTTATTAGCTTTTCAAACTTTGCTCTTGCCTGCTGGACATGGAGGGGATTGGCACCGTCGTATTTCATCAGAAGGGCAAATCATCGGCTGGGTCAACACTCGGAGCATTATTTATATCATCGGGGGTAGGTGATGTATTCTGAGGTACAAACTCTTTGAGATCACCAAAGATGTACTGTCTCCCTTCTATACGCTCTTCTTTCTTAGGTGAACAAG
>CAYFWG010000225.1:0-1643 GCA_964346775.1 uncultured Mogibacterium sp. | reverse complement strand
GTGCATACTAAGGTCGTTATTCAAAAAGGCGTAGAAGCTCCTATTGCAAAAGGGCAAAAGGTAGGAGAATTTCAGATATATGTAGCGAATGAACTCAAGGGAACTGTAGATCTTGTCGTGAAGAAGGATGTAAAAAAAGGCTGGCTTCCATCGAAGATATACATTTCGAATTTCGGATTCATATTGATATGCATATTCCTGTTTGCACTTGTAATTCTGAGTATAAGAATAGCAAATGTCAGAAGACAAAAAGCAAAGCGTCGCGAATTCCTTAGAAGAAGAAAAATTGAAGAACTGGCGCGCAAACAGATGGAACTCGAAGAGGACAGAAGAAGGAGAAACTGGACTTATAGTAATTTCTACGAGTCAGATTCCATGAAAGAATACAGAGAAAAATTTGCAGATGAGATAGATAAGGAAAGAAATATCGCAGATAAAAAAGAAGGGAATAATAAATAAGAAACAATAATGTTTGTTATTGAAGAGGAACTGAAAAAACTACCGACGAGTCCAGGGGTTTATATGCACAAAGACAGCCTCGGTGAAATTATCTACGTCGGAAAAGCTGTGAACTTGAGAAGTCGTGTACGGTCGTACTTCAGGAAGGTTTCCCAGGCTGACATGAAAGTGAGAGCTTTAGTCTCCAATATTGCAGAGTTTGACTACATAACCTGTGCAACGGAGATGGAGGCTCTCATATTGGAGTGCAACCTTATCAAAAAATACAGACCTAAGTATAATATTCTGCTTAAGGACGATAAGTCTTACCCATATATCGAGATCACTACAAATGAGAAATTTCCAAGGATAATAAGGACGAGGCGGCTTATCCGAGACGCAAATCAATATTTCGGCCCATATTCAAACTCAACCGCTGTATGGCAAATTATCAAATTGATCGATGAGATATATCCTCTAAAAAAATGCCGACAGACTTCTTTCAAACCAGGAGTGAGACCATGCCTGAACTACTTTATAGGAAAATGTAAGGGCGTTTGCATAGGCGGAATCGAAGAAGATGAATATGGCGTCATGATTAAGGAAATCATCGATATTCTTAGCGGTAGAGATGCCGAGCTGATTGAAGCCCTCGAAAAAAAGATGAATGATGCATCCGATAAGATGGAATATGAAGATGCGGCAAAATATCGGGACTATATATCATCTCTAAAGCAACTGAGTGAAACTCAAAGAGCTTCAATGGTTAAGGATAGGGACATGGATATTCTTATACCTGTCATAACCCACAAGACGCAAATTGTTGCTCAATATAAGGTCAGAGACGGGAAACTCAACGGACGAGAAATTACATATTTCAGAGATGAGCCGATTTTCAGCGAAGAAACGGAAACCGAAAGTGACTCAAAAACCGAAGCGGATACTGAAAATGAAAACGATTCAAAAGTCGCAAGCGTTCTTCTCGCCTCATTTTTGAAGCAGCATTATCTTGGACTCACGATGTTACCAAGAGAAATACTAATGCCTTGCCATATCGAAGATGAGAAGCTTATCGAGGAGGCTCTCGATAATGTGAATGCGGAGAATGCCGAATCTGGAAGCGATATAATGCACAAAACTTACCTCATTATCCCTGAGAGAGGTGAGAAAAAAGCTTTGCTAAAAATGGCAATCGAAGACTCTTT
>CAYFWG010000224.1:0-1651 GCA_964346775.1 uncultured Mogibacterium sp. | reverse complement strand
GTCTTATCTAATGACATATATTCTGCTTTTATGAGATTAAACGTATCTTGCCAGTAAGTAACTGTTGCATCATGCCTTGCTTAATTGCCTCGTATTTAGCTTTCTTTGTTTCGAGAGCGGTGATTTCGTTATCCATCTTGTTGAGAATGGTAGCAATGGCGCGTTGTTCAGCCAAAGATTGTGGGGCAAAAAGTATAACATTCGCTACTTTCTCTTTATTCAAGTTCTTAACACTACTTCCAGCTGCCATAGCTATATATTGTTCAAATATAGCATTAGAACTTAAAATGTAATATAGAAAGTCCATGTCATAAGTGTTGGAATAATCCTTTATGACCAGCCATCCATCATGTATGCATCCATCTATGTCAAGAATATATGGTCTGCCAAAACTCATAGAGTTTGAAAGGATGAAATCTCCTTTATATACTTGTCGTGAGTGAGATATACCTTCTGGGATTATTTTCTCCGCTGTATGTCTTATAAACTTGTCATTTGGACGAACATCGCCAATTTTTATCCAGTTAATACCATCCCGATTTGTCGTAAGGTATGCTTCTATAGGTCTTGGTGAACCTCCACGTTGAATGGTAGCGTTATCTCCCAACTTTCTTTTTACCCACGGCTCACTAAAACCTTTAAGACGTATTTGTCCTGTAAGAAGTTGCTGCATTGTACCTTGCTTGATATTCTTCTTTTTCTCAATCAGTTTGCCGAGAGAAGAAATCAAATTGTCAATACTTGTAAGGGCAGAGGCTATATGGTGCTGCTCATTAAGAGGAGGCATCGCAATTTCTAAATTCTGAAGAATTTGCTTGTTGAGTCCACCTCTACCACCATCACCAGCAGACAACAATCTTAATTTGTCGTATAGAGAATCTATATAAAAGTAAAGATATTTTGATTCGTATTTACTATTAGGCAATATTGCTGCAATAGATTGATTTGTACATAACTCCACCTTGTTATATGCAGCAGTTCCTCTTGTTTTTCCTTGCCCTGCGAGACCTATCAATACACAGTTTTTCGGCAACATATGAGTGCCTGTATTGTCGTATCCTTTTTGTGTGATACGACCATTGACATCATATATAATTTTATTATTCAACTCTCCAGAACTCATCCATCTAATTGTTCCATTTTCCCAATATTCATTGATGTTAGTTGATGGAGTAGCCCCTGTTGATATTTCGGTAATTTGGTGGATATAAAGAGTCTCCCACTCCTCAGGAATCCTCCCAATTTCCGTATTTTTAAATTTCGTTTCTTTCATACCTTTCAATCTTTATTTTGGGTATTTTCAAGCACCACCCACACACCTGCGTTAACCTTGCCTTCATGCCGAATGATGCCAGCTTTCTGCATTGCCGCCAAATCGCGTTCTACTGTACGCTGTGTCACCGATAAAGTTTCCGACATTTCTTTTCCTGTGATTAACGGATTTTTCTTGATAGAAGACAAGATAAATCGTTGACGTTCAGTAAGGTTCGTTTCCGACATGTTTCCGACATTTGTTTCCGACATTATTAGTGTCATTAGTGCCATTTACACCGACATTACGGTAAATGGTAATCAGCGTTCCGCTGACATGATTCTCGATTTTAGGCTCAGGAAGCCCCATCTTTTTCAAGCCTTGACGTATCTTGTTAAT
>CAYFWG010000223.1:0-1653 GCA_964346775.1 uncultured Mogibacterium sp. | reverse complement strand
CCCTCTTTATAGCCATTGTATATCTATGTGGCAGCGCTATCGCTTCTGTGCCGTTTGCATCATCAATAGCCATTCTGATGAAACCAGTATCTTCATGCACTTCACTATCAACAAACTCAAACACGCGATTTGTTTTGCAATAAATGCAAAAACAATCAACTGTATTTTCCGTGTAGGTACTTTTTGATAGGCATTTTTCTATTTCATCAAAATCTTCAATGGTTATATCAACGCTTTCATATAGCCCTTTGTTTATTAACAGGTTTTCAATTTTCCCCATTTTCATAGCCCCTCCTATACTATCTCTGTCGCCATTCGCGTAGCAAATTATTCAAGGCCACGCCAACACGTAACCGTTCTTTATATACCTCAGTTTTCTTCTGATTTCCTGCCCTTATATGATTATATCGCTCAATGGTTTGTAATTGATGATTAACTAATTCCTGATGCTCCTCTATGTAAACTTCAAAGGCTACTCGCTCATCATCTGACTGGTAAAATAAAACTACATCCTTTAGGTTATCAAAAGCATATTGCTCATCGCTATTTTCCTGATCATATAAGAAAGTTAATAACCGGAATCGCTTACTTTCCAACACATAAAATATATAACTGTATTTGTTGTGTACTCCATATTCATCATGGCAGATAAATCCCCATTCTGGGACAGGTATTTGGAGACGCCAACTATCCAATACTACTACTTGGAAGCTTTCAAGAATAGTCTGTTGATATTTTATATTTAGAATATTGAATGATGTGCTCTCGTTCGTCATGGCAAAAGAATAAAACTCGTCTTTTTCTCTGTCATCTTCTTCAGATACAATTTCAATAGTATATTCTGGTTTAAAGATGTTGTAAAAACTATATTCCTTGTCCGTCCATTCGAGTTTGTTTTTCATGCGATCATAAATATAATCCAATGGTGCTTTTGTTAGCCCTAATCTTTTTCTCCAAAGATTTTCTATGTCACAAACATCCGCATTACTATTGTCAGGTGTGTTTTTATCCCCGATGCGTAAGTATATACAGCCTTCACGCATTTTTCCATATTGCTTTTTTAGAAATATTGGGGTCTTATCGGTGTCATTTATAATTAATACATCGAGCTCAATGCCATTATATTTGATTGTCTCAATTGAAATTTTGGGATAATTATCGCCTGCGAAATGTAAGTTTGAAATTGCATCGATAATATCAGCTTGTTTTCTGCGGGGCTTTTGCATACCCATAATTCTCAGATCATCTGAGACACCAAAGATTATATAGCAATTTTCATCATGCACTGTATTAGCTAAGCAAATAATGTCTTTAATCAAGTTGGACATATCATCATGCCACTCTTGCTTAAAGTCCCAGCATTCGCCCTCTTTTCCTTGTTCCAAAAAGAATTTGACAAGTTGTTTAGTTGAGTAATATTGAAACTTAGACATTATTCACACCTCGATTTTTCTTAATATCGTAAGGCAGGTTTCTTATTAAAAATACCGGGCAATCTCCCGGTCAAAAGCTAAACCCCCTTTTTTGAACCTTCACCCCCTTAGGAAGCACTCAAAATAGGGTAATTAAATTGTATCGTTTTCGTAGTGATTATATCACAGATGGTATCATCGGGCTGCAAGTCCAGCAGCTCCACCATCATGCGGATGATAT
>CAYFWG010000222.1:0-1658 GCA_964346775.1 uncultured Mogibacterium sp. | reverse complement strand
GGTGGCAGCCACGATGAGGAAGATACACGCACCGAACCAGCTTGCGGCAGTTTTACTTGTATCGGGATCGCCGGAACTGAATTTGCCATACACCTTTACGCCCCCAATCAAACCAACGACAGCACCAATCGCGTAGATCAATTTCGTGCCAGGGTCGAAATAACTGGTTACCATATTGGTAGCTTCTGTAATACCACCGATTCCATTACCTTGTGCGAATGCACTTGAAACAGCAGCCAAGACAAAGGCTGCCGACATAAGAACTTTTTTCTTTGTCATATTGAGAAATTGTTAAAATGGCAAGCGGGGTGGATAGTCCCGCCTGCCGGGTTGATAAATCTTGTTACTATGAACTTTTTTAGTGGTGGTCGTTAGACCTTTTTGTTAGTTGCTTGCGCACGCTAACCATAATCTCTTTCTTTCATTTCTTTTTACTTTACATGATTACTACTGTCGCTTTATGCGAAATCTCTAATACTAAAACTTTCGGGAGCCTTCTTTCCGCTTCCGGTTGTCCCGGCTTCCTTATCCTTTCGTTCATAGAAAGCCGAAAGGCTCTCCGTCATAAGGTCAGTAACGATGCGCTTTGCATCGGGTTTACCTGAAACCACCTGTTCAAACATATCGGTCTGTCGCATCTCAAACAGTGTCTCGCCTGCCTTTTGCTTTTGTTCGTTCGTAGCTTCATCCTTACGGTTTACCGTGCGAACCATATTTCCCAAATCCTCGAATTGAACTCCAGAAGCGAGTGCGGCTTGTGCCGTTCCTTCGACTTCTTCTTCCTCGTCTTCCGGCTCTTCTACATCAGCTTCCGCCTGTTCATATTCAAGTGGATAATCTATATCTATCGGCTCATTATCTTCATCGGGCGGAGTATCGGAAAAGGCTTCATCCAGCTCTTCCGGTGGCACTTCTGCCGATGGTTTTACCTCGTTAGGCGGAGCAAATGTATCAGGATTTTCTGTTTGATTTTCGGATTTTGGAGAGGTGGCAGCCTCTGGCTTCGGTATGGCAGCAAGTGGCTTCGATGCACTCAAGTCAAATCTACTTTTACCGACAATATCCGCTTTCAATTTGCCTGTTTCTTGGATTGAAGAGCCTTTGCCTACTATATCCTTTTTCCTTCTTTTGCCTGCCCGTAGATAGAGGAGATAAACTCCGACAAAGAGGGCGTACAGGATAACTACGGTTATGAATATCTTTTCCATAATTACCTTCTTGGAATTAGATAGTCATCGTCGATATTCTTATAGTGCTCTGAAATTTCATTATGAAAGGTCTCGAAATGATGTTTCAGTACATTGTCTAAATAGCTGAATATGGTAACTTCATCGTCGCCTATATATTCTACAATTTGCGAAATGCGTGTGTGGTATTTTTTACGGATACCAACTACTTTCCCATTTCTCGGCTCCTTTGTATTAGCTATAAATTGTCTTTTATAGTCTGCCATGGATTTTTCAAGGGAAATATCATAGTTTGGTATGACTATCATTTTCACTTCCGGTTCTTCAATCGGGATCGGTCTCTCACTCTCATTTTGCTTCACTTGTTTTTTATGTTTGATTGCTTTGGGTATCATTACCACTGCAAATACAATCAGGCAACACACGATAAGTCCTATCATTATCGTGGTGTCATTATAATAAATTGGATTG
>CAYFWG010000221.1:0-1662 GCA_964346775.1 uncultured Mogibacterium sp. | reverse complement strand
ATCCAAAGAATGCAGATAAAAAAAGAGCTGCTAATGTGCAGGTTGCAGAATAGATAATCATTCGCAAAAGAACTAAAAAATCCGCTCGTAAGAGCGGTTTTTTATTTATAAACTTTTATAATAATTACACCAAAAGAAAAGGACATGTAGTATAATTTACATATAATAAAGCCTTAGGGAGGTTAGTAATGGCAAACACAAAAACTATGAAAATAGCATCGAAGGGAAAGAGATTTGCAGGTTATCTTATAGACAACTTGATTCCAGGCATAGTTACTATAATTATGACGGTCGCACTACTCATTATTTTTGAGTATTATTTAAACGCCGAATATTACGGTGGATATGGTTATGGTGATGATATAATCGACTATGGATATGGAACACCTGAACTTACGGGGAGCTATGCAACTATTGTCGTACTCTTGCTCGTGCTGACGATTTATTCGATAGTTCAGATTATTTTCTATACCAAGTCTATGACTATCGGTAAAGCAATTCTCGGTATGCAAGTTGTATCAGCCAAGAACGGAAAGCCTATCGGCTTCTGGAAGATGCTCTTTAGAGAATGGTTTGTTAAGAGTGCATCTGCATATGTGTTCTACCTCGGATATATTTGGATAGCTATAGATTCGAAAAACAGAGGTTGGCACGATTTAATTCTTGAAACCTATGTAGTAGATACCAGAGCTTCCGCTAGAATGGGAAGTGTTGGAGACACAGGCTATACTCCAAACAATGCCCCAATCAATACTCCAAACAGTACTCCAAACAATACAGTAACTGTAGATCCTAACGCGGGAGTTGTAGACTATAGCAAAACTGATAATGTGCCTGCACCATCAGAAGTTCCAACTTTTGGAAGCTATACTGTCGGAACTACGCTGGAAGCTTCACAGCAGAACAATGTCACGCCGAATAAGGTAGAGGCTATTGAAACAGAAGTCTCGGTTAGCGAAAGTGAAGTATCTGAAGCATCCACACCGGTAATAGAGCCTACAGTAATCAAAAGTGAAAGCAATTCACCTTCTAAAGACATCCAGAAAGTCGACATGTCGCTCAAGAAGGAAGAACTGCTCGAAATTGCGAAAGAACATGGATTAGTTATCGGAGCTAAGACAAATAAAGCTGATATTATCTCGGCAATCGAAGAAAAGATGAAGAGTGAATAAGCATTTTGTCAATTTAACAAAGTGAGATGATGTGAAAGTGATATGAAAATAAACAATAAAATCAACGGCTATACTTTAAACAAAGGTGAGATAACCGAGAACAGAAATCTCGCCTCGGGAATATTTAAGATAACGATTGATACTGCTGAATGTCAATTTACTCGTCCAGGACAGGTAGCACTTATAGAGTTTAACGGCAAAAGGGAAGCCTTCCCTGTGTGCGAGTATGATGGGAAGAGATTCTCCGTTGCGGTTAACGATGATGATGAATTTGCCAAGGAATTGACGGCGGCTGATATGGGTACGGAAGTTGCCGTATGCACTGGGCTTGGAAATGGATTCGATGTTGATGCGATTCCGGAAGACGCTGTCATAGTTGCCGATACGAAGGGCATATCTCAGATGCTGAGTCTTACAAGAGAGCTCCTTATGCAACGGAAGAATTGCAAGTTAGTTCTCGGATATCTAGACAAAGAAAGCATTTTTATGC
>CAYFWG010000220.1:0-1679 GCA_964346775.1 uncultured Mogibacterium sp. | reverse complement strand
TTTCTCAGGCCTCTTTTTCTCTTCGCTGACTTCTTGGTAAGGATATGGCTCTTGCAAGCCTTATTTCTCTTAACCCTTCCTGATCCTGTAACGCGCAGACGCTTCATCGCGCCTCTGTGGGACTTCATTTTGTTCTTTGCCATTTGGATTGACCTCCTATGTTAATCTTTTTTATTATCCTTTTTAGGGGCGAGGAACATGTTCATTCTTCTACCCTCCATCTTAGGTTCTTTCTCGATTACAGAGTATTCCGAAACCACTTCTGCGAATTTCTGCATAACCTCAAGACCGAGATCTGTGTAGTTTCTTTCTCTTCCCTTGAACCTAAGTGAAACTTTGAGCTTCGCACCTTCCTTGAGGAACTTGATAGCGGTTTTTGCTTTGACTTGAATGTCATGCTCCTCTATAGACGTGCTCAGTCTGATTTCCTTAACTTCAGTTACATGCTGGTTCTTCTTTGCAGACTTCTCTTTCTTCTGTTGCTCATAACGGAACTTGCCGAAGTCGAGAATTTTGCATACTGGCGGATCAGCATTAGGCGATACGTTTACAAGATCCAAATCAGCCTTTTCCGCTAAATCCAAAGCATCATCGATGCTCATAACACCACGCATCTCTCCGGTCTCATCGATTACTCGAACCTCAGATGCACGTATGTTCTCATTTAATTGAGTTTGTTTATTGTCTTTGCCGTTAATTGTTATTACCTCCGTACTATCTGACCAAAACTCTATACGCATATAAAAAATGCGGACGCACAAGCATCCGCACATTAGAATTACTCTAAATGTAGAACCCTAACAACAATGGTCTTCAAGGCGAGAAGCGGATAACTACTGATTAACATCGACTAGTATAACGATTATATGAAAAAAAGTCAAGAAATTATTTAAGGATATTGGGTGTTGTCACTGTGAGTACGGCTCTTCGCCCTATCTAACGCTGAACCTAAGCCTTCCAGCCTCTACATCGATAAACACCCTGCTTCCAGATCCGACCTCTCCGCCGATAACCATTTTCGCAATTTCATTTTCGATATGCTTCTGGATATATCGTTTAACCGGCCTTGCACCGTATACAGAATCGTAAGATTCATCAGCAATCAGCATTACAGCCTCATCGTTAATCTCGATAGAGATATCCCTTTCCTCAAGCCTCTTTGCAAGAGCATTGATAGAAAGCCTTACGATCTTAGCAATCTGTTCTTTGCTCAAAGACTCAAATACGATGATATCATCGATTCTGTTAATGAATTCTGGTCTGAAGAAAGTGTTTAGATCTTCCCTAGGCAAATTGGAAGTCATGATTATTATAGTATTTTTAAAATCTACAGTTCTTCCTTGATTGTCAGTCAGCCTGCCATCGTCGAGAAGCTGGAGAAGTATATTGAATACATCAGGGTGAGCCTTCTCGATTTCATCAAATAGAACCACGCTATACGGTTTTCTCCTGACAGCCTCAGTAAGCTGGCCACCTTCGTCGTATCCGACATACCCCGGAGGCGCTCCTACCAACCTCGAAACCGAATGTTTCTCCATATATTCGGACATATCTATTCGGATGAGGTTCTTCTCGGTATCGAAGAGAGCCTCACAAAGAGATTTCGCAACCTCGGTTTTTCCTACTCCTGTAGGCCCCATAAATATAAACGAACCAATCGGTCTGTTCTCGTTCTTAAG
>CAYFWG010000219.1:0-1710 GCA_964346775.1 uncultured Mogibacterium sp. | reverse complement strand
GATGCACTCACGGATGTGCGAGTTAGGATATTCTCCGATTCGCGAGTTTATGCGCGAGCGAACACCAGATAGCTTGCGATAGTAGCTGCTATTACAGCATATATTGCCATATCCTTGGTCGCACTTTTTGTTTCGTTAGGGTTAAGTGCAAAATAGTATGCTCCTAGTCCAGCACAAATCGGAAGAAAGACGAGGTTCATAATCGGTACTGCAACGGTCTTAGATGCTATCAGGAAGTACAGCACGCACATAGCAAGTGTGTAAATGTTCTCTAAAACAAACACCACACGAATTCTTTTCTCTTTGTTAATATTCATGACTTTGTTTATTCTCCTATCATTAGTTAACGATGAAGTTCTTTAGTTGGTTTCCAGCAGCTCGTCTTGCCAATCTTCCATACCGCTTTCTATGTAGCTTTCTCTCGCTATTTTTATGTAGCTTGCTTGAGCGGTTTCTATGCAGTCTCCCGAATCGGTTTCGATGTCGCTTTTCTGGCTCTTTATAGAAATTTTTCTATAGAAAACCAACCAGTTGAAGAGGAAGAGTGCTCCGTACAGAACAATCAGAAAAATCGGCTTTGGCATCAATGCGCTCACACTCTCTATAGGTGTTCCAATCCCGCCTGCAGTGTAGCAATAGTCGTAACCGTACATAGCATTTAGGATAAGTGCAGGAATAAACAATATTCCAAGCGGCACAAAAGCCCTCCACTGGTCGCCGGATTTCGGCTTATAGTATTTGCTCGTCCACAGGAGAACCGAAGTAAATATCATCAGGTAGTGATATAAGAGACTCCTGATTGGAACGAAGGAGAAGAAGGGGTATTTATTCAGATGGACGTTAAATACAAATCCGAGAATTCCCGCCAGTAGCACTACGGTTGCAACGCAGGCTAAGGCAATCTGTTTAATTCTCTCGGACCTAGCGAACATCGCAAAAGGGAATACCAGCCAGAAGAGAGAGCAAAGATATAGAGGTAGAGTTGTCGAAAAATCTAAAGAGCCGAATGTTTTCCATTCCCAGACCCAATATGCCGGATCGAAGAATACGCAAACCACAGCGATGGTTTTTAATACTCTTACAACCGTCGACTCACCTTGTTTAATAATGAGCATGCAAAAAACCGGCACGGATATTGCCGTAAAGGCTATCGCTATGAGGTGAAGTGTAGAAAACATTGGCGTCTCCATTCATTTAGAAGTATTTTCTAAATGTTAACTTATTGACAAGCGTAATTCAATTCAAATACAATTATTTAAGAATTTTTCAGAATATCTTAAGATTTAGTTAAGAAAATAGGGAAATGCACGCAGAAATTCCTGCGCGCACTTCCCTCTTACTATACATGTATGTACTTATCTTCTTACCCTTTAAATTCCGGCTTGTTCTGTCCGAAGTGAAGTTCTTTCATTCCCTCTACCTCGTCACAAATGGACTTGAGGTTGCAGGAGTGGCAGTCTGTAGACATGCCCTCCAGTATCTTCGACAAAGCTCTTGTAATGCTTCTGGTCTTCTTCGCATCATCATGCATTCCTGCGTAGTCTGCATCTTCCGATGTGAGGAATACCAGCTTCACAGCTAGAACGTTCGGGTCTTTCTTGAATTGGTTTATGTAGAGATTTCCTACCTGTTCAAAGGTAATCCCCTTGGTTTGGGCTTCTTTGGATACGCGAACCTGTTCCCTGAAATTGTCTGCTGAAGATCTGACCA
>CAYFWG010000218.1:0-1716 GCA_964346775.1 uncultured Mogibacterium sp. | reverse complement strand
AAAAGATAGCAATCTAGGAGGTGGCATGGAACAAACGAAACTAATAGCGGAAACGATTAAACAAGTGATTAAAGATGTAGACGTGGAAACGATACAAGGAGCAACGGTGAGCCAATTCATTAATGAGAGAGGGCTGGAACAATTAACCGTGAACATAGAATTTAAATATGAGCAAGAAAAAGCTGAACCTAAAATGGATATGGTCGGGAACTACTATAAATAACCTTTTATTGCCTTTATACGCAGGCGTTAAAGAACGTAAGGAATAGCACCTAACTAAATCTAGGAGGAATCAATGTTTGGAAGAAACGGAAATCTTATTGGGCGGATTTACGCAACAGATGAAGCACAAGGAAACGAGCAAGTAAACAGCGGTACTGATAACGCTATAAACGAATCAGAGGGCGTGACTGGCAACGCAGAAAAAGAGCCAGAGCAAGCAGAAAAAACATTCACACAAAGGGACGTGAATAATCTGGTCGCTAGAGAATCAAAAGCTGCACAGGAGAAGCTTCTCAAAGATTTAGGAATAGAAGATTTTGAGAACGCAAAGGATGGACTAGCAAAGTTCAAAGAGTGGCAGGACTCACAAATGACAGAGGCTGAAAAGCAATCAGAAGCGCTTAGAGAAGCACAAACACAGCTAGAAGAAACCACCTCCAAAATCGAACGATTAGAGGCGGAGCGTGAAGCTTTGATACAAGGCGTAAATCAGGATAGCTTGAATGACGTTATCACCCTAGCAAAGGCAAGAGTGAATGAGGAAACAGGCATATCCGATGCAATCAAGGCAGTGGTAGAGCAATACCCACAATTTAAGGCGCTAGACGAAGAAACAGTCAAGCCAAAATTTATAAACCCAAAGAACCCAAGCAGAACGAACGAGAACGCATTAAGAGGGTTTGACCTTTTACTGGAAAAAACTAAACAAAAACGAGAATAGGAGAATTAAAAACATGGCAGTTAAAATTTATACATCACAATTCGCACAACTATTACCAAATATCTTTGTTCAAGAGCAACATTTCTTACCATCATTTGGTGGCGGCTTACAAGTAGCTGACGGCATTTCACAGTCAGATTCATTTATTAAGCTGAAAGTATCAGATACGGATGTCGTATTACAAAACTATTCAACCGATGCAGCGGTAGCTTTCGGAGCAGGCACGGAGAATACAAACCGATTCGGTCCAAGAAATGAAGTAAAATCAGTTGATACTGATGTCGCTTACGATGAGCCATTGGCAATCCATGAAGGATTAGATAATTTCACAGTAAACGACAACGCAGACCAAGTAATCGAAGAAAGAGCGGTATTACATGCTAACGCTTGGAACAACAAGCTATCTACTGAATTAGCTAAGGCACTATCCGATAACGCAAGCGACACACTTGCAGAAACAGAAGTTGCTAAGGTGTTCGCAGCAGCACGGAAGAAATTCGTGGATGCAAAGATTAATACCAACATTGCATGGCGTGCCTATGTTACGCCTGATGTTTACAATCTAATAGTAGACAATAAATTGACAACGACAGGCAAAAACTCAAAGACAAACATTGACACACAAGAGGCTGTGATGTTTAAGGGATTCATCGTTGAAGAGTTGCCATCTGAATACTTCCAAGCTGGAGAAAACGCATTGTTTGTTGTCGACAATATTGGCGTGGTTGGCGTTGGTATCGAGGTTTATCGAATCATTGAAGCTCATGACGTCT
>CAYFWG010000217.1:0-1739 GCA_964346775.1 uncultured Mogibacterium sp. | reverse complement strand
TACCAGTTATTTTGCGGATGTGGTGGGATTGGCAGACACGCTAGATTCAGGTTCTAGTTCCGTCTAAGGTGTGCAGGTTCAAGTCCTGTCATCCGCACCATTGAAAAGACCGTCGATTTATGTCGACGGTCTTTTGCTTTGTCTGTATTTATGCACGTTTAAGAGTGGTAAGTTTGATTAGAACCCTCAGAAGCAAAATTGAGTGACAGGATTAATTATTAAAGTTGAGGAAGGTATCCGCGAAAATGAGTTTTTAGGAATCGTACTTTCACAGGAAGCTCTTAAATCAGAGTGGGTTAAAGCGGAGCTCAGTGCTGCCTGGATAAAGCAAATGCAAAAGAAAAAATTATTATTTTCCCAATCTTGTATCGCAATTGTGATATTCCATTGTTTCTTGCTGATCGCAAATATGCTGATTTTGGAAGTGAATATCAATCAGGCTTTGCGGAATTAGCAAACGTATTGGGTGTTAAAAAAACAGATATTCTTACAGAGGATAATTGGAGAAAGTTTGCGAGAAGCAGAACATCTGATTGGCAAAAATTTAGAAAAAACAATTTGAAGAGTTAGTAACGGTTTTGGTAGATAGAGCCATTGAATTCAATTGGTCAAGTTGGGTGGGTTCCAGTAAAAATCCCTTTTCAATTACACTGTCTGCATTTATTGATAGAGATAGACGCCAATCCATATCTATTAAGCTTAATGGAAAAACATATGCTTATATGGCACATTTGGGGACAGAAATACATACAAGCTATTTAAAATCCAATGATTTTTCAATTTATGTGGGCAATACCATCAATGAGTGTGAAGAATTTGTTTGGAGGAATATGGAAAATTTTAGAGATAAATTCGGGAATCCAACAGAAAAAGCGTTTCATTCTATCGCAAAGTTACCTGGTCCCAGCAAAAGAGATGATTTTGCGAGAAAGATTATAAAAGAACTTCGTTGGTATAAAGGAGATAAGATATAACTCTATGTTAAAACCTTTTCACCCTGTTATTATAATATTGGACAAAAGGTTTTTACGTACACACACAAAAGGTGAATTGGGTTGTTGAAGTACAACCTTTATGATAAGAATAATGGATATAACTTTTCGATACGCGGAAGAAGCTGATATCGCGTTGATTCTGGAATTCATCAAAGAATTGGCGGAATATGAGAAAATGACTGATGAAGTCGTTGCCACAGAGGATATGCTGAAAGAATGGCTGTTTGAAAAGAAAAAAGCGGAGGTTTTATTTGCAATCGCCGACGGAATTGAGATCGGGTTTGCCCTGTTTTTTCATAACTTCTCCACTTTTTTAGGGAGAGCGGGCATATATCTCGAGGATTTGTATGTAAAACCAGTGTACAGAGGCCGTGGATACGGAAAATCGATCATCAAAAAGCTTGCACAAATTGCTGTTGAGCGTGGGTGCGGCAGACTGGAATGGTGGTGCTTAGATTGGAACAAGCCGAGCATCGATTTTTATTTATCCCTGGGAGCTGAGGTGATGAAGGATTGGACCGTATACAGAATCTCCGGCAATACACTAAAAGATCTAGCACAGGATATATGAAAAGACACATAGAGTAGATAGAAGTCCACGGATATCTTCCGATACTGCAAGTAATAGGGGAGATGGACACAGTCTGGCACTGCAAATCACCCGAATCTATGAACCTTCCGCTTTGGTATGCATATATTGTAACCACAGGGAAGGAGGAGGAAATTTTGAAACAATGGCTTGGC
>CAYFWG010000216.1:0-1747 GCA_964346775.1 uncultured Mogibacterium sp. | reverse complement strand
GTTGTGTATATCTGAGTCATCTATAACAATGCTGTTTGGCTCTAGGGTTATGTCTTCTGTAAGGATAAGGTGTATGTCTGCATCGTCGAGAACGCTATCTTTATTAAAAATCTCAGTTTTCAACTCAAAAAAATCTGCTAATGGATAGGATATAATGTTTCCTAAGCCAAGGAGATTATTTACATGAAAAACTTATTTGAGGTTATTAAGACGAACAAAAAGGCAATTATTACGAAGGGGATTGTTGTCCTTGCCAGTGTTGGAGGACTGTTGGTAACAGCCGCCATCCTCGGAAAGGATAACGAAACCGAAGAGGACATTTGCGTCGAGTACGACGAAGACATCACTGAAGTCATTGATGTTGAAACTGCGGAAGCATGAATTCACAAAAGAGGAGATTAAGGAATGCTTAGTCTTCGCTTTTATATTTTGAAAGGAGATTACTCTTATGACAAGCATAGATTCTGAAGGTGGACTCGGCATTAATCTTGATGCTAAACAATGGGTTCCGTTATATTTTAAAACCGAAGCTGAAGCTCGACAAGCTTTAAAAGAACTTGAACAAAAAGCTGAGGTTGTATATTTTAATAACAATGGCAAAGCAATCTATCATGAAGCAAGTAACGATCGCTTCGTTATATTTGTAGAAGGAAAAGAGGAATAATACAATTATGGAAGAAAAGAAATTAACCAGAGGCGATATTGATTTTCCAAGCAACAGCGATAAACCAAAAGCCAGACGTGAGTCAGAAGAGCCTAAAAAGAAAAAACAAACTGCTGTTGTAAAAGGTCGTGTTACGAAACAGAAAAAATCCCTGGGGCAAAAATTCTCAGAAACATTCTTTGGCGATGATACTAAGAGCGTAGGTGATTACCTTGTTCATGATGTTCTTATTCCGGCAATGAAAGCAACTATGAGTGATATGGTTTCTGGTGGTATTGAGATGCTCCTCTTTGGAGAACGTCGAGGACGTAACACTAGAAGAGAAGGAGGAAGATCTTATGTATCATATTCGTCGTATTACGGAGACCGTCGTAATGATCGAGACAGTAGAGATCGTGGCAGTAACTACTCACGTACTTCCCGCGCTCGTCATGACTTTGACGACATTATATTTGAATCACGCGGTGAGGCAGAAGAAGTTCTAAGCCATTTGGTCGATTTGACAATTGATTATGGCGTTGCTTCAGTTGCTGATTTCTACGATCTCTCAGGAATTGAGAGCCAATTTACTGATAATAAGTACGGATGGACAACATTACGTGATGCCTGCACAGACAGAGTTCGTAATGGATATGTAATCCGTCTACCACAAGCCAAGCCGTTGGATTAGTTCCTTCGGCTTATATTCTGAAAGGAGAATAATATGGCACAAGATTATGATTATTTATTCTATAAGTACTTGTACAACGATGTTATAGAGACTGCTGCTGCATATTCAAGAATGTACACAAGTAATGTTGACATCAAAAAAGTTATTTTTAATGATCCTGCTACGATAGTTCTTTGGTCTGATAACACTAAAACTGTAGTTAAGGCCGTTAATGAAAAATTTGATCCTGAAAAAGGTTTGGCAATGGCTATTGCGAAGAAATACTACGGAAATGAAGGTAACTATTTCAATCACTTAAAGAAATGGCTAAAAGATATTCCAACACCTGCTACAAAAACTAAAAAATCACGCTATAAAACTGGCGATAAAATTTCTATTGAGTTAGAAGGTATATTTGGAACTCAAACAGCCAC
>CAYFWG010000215.1:0-1763 GCA_964346775.1 uncultured Mogibacterium sp. | reverse complement strand
AATATCTTTTTTCATATATTTTAGTAAGTGATTTAAATAGTGTTCACTGAATTAATAAAGGGGTATAGAGACTGTAATATTTTAGCTTGTAGTTCCTGCCTCAAGATGATAATATGAAGCCGGAAGTCGATTTTCTCAAAAAGACGAAGACAAAGTTCCTAAGGATCTTCATCACGTTTTCGGCAAAGTAGCACATTTCTGTCCAGCATTCTGCAGTATTGGGAAGCTTGGCTCGTATGTTGTCGGCTCTGTATATTCTCTTGCCGGTACCGAAGGAGCATTCGATTTCATTTCTGTCCCCAATGGCCTTGGCCATGTTTTGGTAATATTCTGGAGGCCGGTCTTCTTTAGGAGGTCTTCCAAGGGGCTTGCTGTAGGTCTTGATTTCAAATTCCTTCAGCACTTCCCTGTTTGCTGTATTCATATATATCTTATCGGCCAGAAGAGTTGCAGGAAGATATCCGAAACGTTTCTCATAAAGTTCAATCTGAAGCTTCATGTCGATACACTCGTTGTATGCTTCCCAACTGTGATGATCAATAAAGGTGTATCCCTCGCATATGCTTGCACCGATTTTCGCTCCGAACTCGACTTTCGCCTTGGCCTTTCCACGAACTATGGGGCGTATAAAGGGTTGGAAGATGCTTACTATTCGTTTTGCACATGCATGTGTATTGTTTTCAAGCATCTCACACTGCTGACGGAACATGTCAAAGGTGGCATTGAGGATATTCCGCTCATGAGGTGCAAGGAGTTCCTTGCAGCCCTTGTGGTCAACAAAGATATCGACTATGCATCTAAGATCTTTGTTAAGGCAGTTCAGCATGAAGGCCTTGGTATCCTTAACAAGTTTGCCGCCCTTCTTCTTCATCTTTACCAGATAGAGATATACACGGCGGGCATCTTTGTAACTGGTAGTCGGAGCCTTGATACTGAGAATCTTGCAGATCTTCTTGATATAACGGTTGACAACGATGCAGCCATCACGGATGATATCAACGTCTACAGGATAGCGAACCTCTGCATTAGCGCATGTGGCATCTATTTTCAGAACGCCCTTGTGCTGCCTGCCTTTGCTGTCGGTAAACTCCTTGGCAAACTTGTCCTCGGCTTTATCTGTATTAGAGGCGGCAGAACCAGACGTACTCTGGTCTTGACCCTTCTTCTTGTTCTTCTCTGCTTCTGCTTTCCTGCGCTGTTCTTCTTTAAGAAGCTTCGTGGTCATTTCGTTGATCTCTTCTTCACTTATGCGCTTACGGACAGTAACGAAAAGAGAGGGATCGAATATAGGCTTGTCTGTCAATTCCGAGAGACCACACATATACTGCATATACGGATTCTCACGTATTATCTGTATAGTCTCCTCATCAGACAGATTAAGCTTGTGCTTGATGATCATTGCGCCTATAACCATGCGTGCTGGCTTGTTGCCGGCCCCTCGCTCATCGTTATGCAATTTGGAGTTGTATACCTTCTCCAACTCTGCCCAAGGAAGCATATCGCCGAGAACGACCCAACGGTTATGCTTGTCCAGATCTTCAAACGAAGATCTGAACATATCCAGGGTCAATTGCTTGTTCTTATTCTGCGATGTATACTTCATGTGTACTCCTTTAACACTACAAAGGTACTAATTTTATGTGAAAAAGACGACCAAAATCACAAATATTTATCTAATAATCAACGAGTTATAATTATTCAGCAAACACTAATTAGCTTTTTTTCTTATTTTTCTTCTTCATATTTATATATTTTTATCCTTA
>CAYFWG010000214.1:0-1764 GCA_964346775.1 uncultured Mogibacterium sp. | reverse complement strand
ATGTTACCCAGTTTAAGAAGCTAGCAGAACATGTGCGCGACCGAGTTATCAAGCCTTTGACCGTCCGCCGCACAAGAACAGACATTGAAAATGTGGCTCGTTATAACAAAGATGTAAATGGATTCCCGAAGGTTGAACGTCCTATTGAAAACAGGTATGAGCTGAATGAACGTTTAGCCAATCTGTTTGAAAGTGCAATGGAAACTCTTGATAAGAAGTTAAGCTATGCCCGTTATCAGGCTATTGCCTATTTGAAACCTGAAGCTGCAAATGGTTTGTATGACAATGCCGAATTGATAAGCCGCAGCCTGGCAGGAATCCGCAAGAATGGATTGGTAAAACGACTTGAAAGCAGTTTTTATGCTTTCCAAATATCGTTGAACAATTTCCGTCAGGCGAACCAAAACATGATTGACATGTTCAATCGTGATAAGGTATTCATCGCTCCAGACCTTGACATAAACAACTTGTTGGAAGCAGGGCTTTCAGATGAGGAAATAGAAGAAAAATTAAATGCTAAGGCGGAGGAGAATCCAAAGAATTCTGTATTTAAGGCTGAAGATTTCGACCCTGAGTATATCGAATTGTTGCAGCAAGACCAAGAGATACTCGAAAAACTGTACAAGGATTGGGAGGGCATAACAGATGAAGATGATTCCAAGTTTGCAAAATTCAACGAGCTTTTAAAGCATGAGTTGTTTAAGGTCGAACATAATCCGGAACAAAAGTTAGTAGTATTTTCAGAATCTGTTGATACGGTTAAGTATCTCGAACGGCGCATTAACCGCAAGGACGTGTTGGTCATCTCTGCTGACAATAGAAGTAAACTGTTCAAGACAATTCGTGAGAATTTTGATGCAAATTATAAAACAAAGCTCAATAAATACAATATAATCCTCACAACTGACGTTTTAGCAGAAGGAGTAAACTTGCATCGAGCCAACGTGATAGTCAACTACGATACACCTTGGAACAGTACACGTCTTATGCAGCGCATAGGCCGTGTGAACCGTATAGGTTCTTCATCAAAGCACATATACAACTATGTGTTCTATCCTTCGCGTGAAGGTAATAGGGAAATCAATCTGAATCAAATAGCTTTGAGTAAGATACAAACATTCCATTCTACATTTGGCGAGGACAACCAGATTTACTCACAGGAGGAAATTCTTGATCGTGACCTTACTAAATTGTTTGACGAAGGCATGAAACGACAGAAGGAAGAAAGCAATCAAGAATTACCATTCTATGAGGAACTGCGAACTCTTTACAAGACAAATCGTAGGGAGTACAATCGCATAGAGAAACTGTCATTGCGTAGTAGAACTGGACGTGACACAAGACTGGTTGATGGTGTGACATTATCTGGAGACACACTCGTGTTTCTCAAGACTAATTTCCGCAAGGTGTTCTTTCTCGTGTCGGAAACAGCCAAGGAATTGTCTGTGCTTGATGCACTCAGATATTTCAAGGCAGATAAAGAAGAACAACCTGTGGAACGCATAGAGCAACATTATAAACATATCAATATGGCATTGCAAAAATTCCGTGCCATACAAGATGAGGAAATGCGCAACCAAGAAAATGCGCAAGACGCGCAAAATACGCTTGGTGCACAGGTCAGTACTGCTGTAAGCCTGTTAAACAATTTTTTGCGTGAAATAGATGATAGTGAGCTATATATGAAAATTGTTCAGCTAAAGACATTAGCAGAGCGTGGTGTTATCACCTACATTCCGAAACGTTTGCAGCGCATACAGAAGG
>CAYFWG010000213.1:0-1769 GCA_964346775.1 uncultured Mogibacterium sp. | reverse complement strand
TAATGTCTTATGGCGTAAGAAAGATTTGATTTCGTTTTTAAAAGATAAAGAATAGGGGATTAATATGAGCAAGATCAAAGTTGAGTTTTTTCACGATGTAATATGCAGTTTCTGTTTTCCAATGTCATATCGGATGCGGAAGGTCAAAGAGCTGATGCCAGATCTGGAGATTACACATAGATCCTATGCACTGGTCAGAAATGATTCGGATTTCGCATATATGTTCGGCTCTAGGGAAAGAGCGAAGAACGAAATAGTTAAACACTGGAAGCAAGCTAATCAAAACGACGATCTACATAGATTCAATATCCAAGGGATGCTCGATGCCGATTTTCTATTCCCATCTTCGATGAAACCTTTGACTGCGGCCAAAGCGGCGGGTTTTGTTGCGGGAGATGACGGATATTGGGATGTATTCGATCAACTGCAAAATGCCCTGTTTGTCGAGAACAGGAATATAGAAGAGGATTCCGTAATTGAAGATTGCGTTAGGAAAACCGAAGTGGATTTTGATAAGTGGAAGGAAGCTTTTGTCAATCCAGAAACTCTATCAGCTGTCGAAAGTGACCTGGAGCTTGTTCGCAAATACGGAATAAGCGGAGTTCCTTGTCTGATAATCGACGGAAAGTATATGGTAGGTGGCGCACAGCCTCTAAATGAAATTCTTAGAGCTATTAATGCAGCAGCTCCGGAAGAGAAAGAAAACGAAGTGCAAGGCGGAGTGTGCTCATTCGACGAAAACGGCAAGATTAATTGCAATTAGAGACAGACTCAAATAAGGACTTATAGGACAAAATGTGTTGGTAAAAACCGCTATAACTGTTGAAAATTCAACGGTTATGGCGGTTATATCTTTTCTTTGATCATTTCCTTCGAAAGAGTTTTCAGCTTGAGAATGTGAACTGTGACGGCAATTCCGATGATTGTAAGTAGAATTCGCACGAAAAGAATCTTTACGATCAGCATAGAAATAATCAGAGATACCCATAGGATAATGAGTGCCCAGGTTTTGGATTTCTTGCTGACGGCACGATGTTCTAGATATTCGCGGATGTACAGCCCGAAGAAGGGATGGTAGACAAGCCAGTCGTGAAGGCGTTTTGA
Source organism: uncultured Mogibacterium sp. (assembly GCA_964346775.1). GTDB lineage: Bacteria > Bacillota > Clostridia > Peptostreptococcales > Anaerovoracaceae > Crickella. Next base: position 665 of record CAYFWG010000213.1, on the reverse strand, counting down.
GCTTCGAGCGAAACAATAAGCTGCGAGCAGAAGTAATGGCGTGGTAGGGAGGACCGGGATGATAACACCCACGATCCCCACTGCCATGCATATGCTTCCTGCTAATAAGAAAGCGTACTGTTTCATTGATTCTTCAGGATGGCTTCCATGTCGAGCCCACAAGCTTTTGCAACTCCTTCGCCATATGCTGGATCTGCTTTGTAGCAGTTCAAGATATGACGAGCCTGAATGAATTCAGGAACACCAGCCATATTTCTTGCCGTGTTTTCAAATAGAAGTTGCTGTTTCTCTGGTGTCATGAGATTGAAGAGTTTTCCCGGCTGTGTGTAGTAATCGGAATCGTCTTCACGGTAGTTCCAGCGATCCATATCGCCGTAGATCTTCAAAGCAGGGTCGCGGTATTCAGGCTGTTCCTGCCACTCGCCGAAGCTATTCGGTTCGTAGTGGAGTTTTCCGCCGTGGTTTCCATCGACTCTCATCTGTCCGTCGCGGTGATAGCTGTTGACCTGATTCTTAGGTGCATTAACAGGAATCTGGTGATGATTGACACCAAGACGGTAGCGCTGTGCATCTCCGTAGCTGAAAAGTCTGCCCTGGAGCATCTTGTCAGGTGAGAATGAAATACCAGGAACTACGTTTGCAGGATTGAAAGCAGCCTGCTCAAC
>CAYFWG010000212.1:0-1779 GCA_964346775.1 uncultured Mogibacterium sp. | reverse complement strand
AAGATTCAGAAGCCTAAGGACCTGACCGGAATATTCACCCACTAACAAAATGACAGATTTTAAGGCTTGAAATGAGAGTTGCTCTCTAGGTGGATAAAGCAGAATGTAAGTAAAATGTAAAAATATAGGGTAATATGACAAGTTTAGAAGAAATATTAGCGTTGCCCGATATCGGGCAGAAGATAAGCTATTTGAAGAAGGGTAGAAAGACCGAGCTTCCTGACCGTTGTAAACTTTGGGATGATTGGAATCCTGAACGCCATGAAATCATGGTGGACAAAGAGAAGTACCCAGATAGAAGAGTACTTGAAAAAGAGGGCGAAAAGGTCTACGATGAGAAAACAGGAAGGACATATGAAGTCGAAGCCACATACAAGACCGAACCGGTTAACCGTATCTCTATCCCTTTGGAGCAGGATATAGTAAACATACAAACAGCCTTTACCGTTGGCACAGAGCCTTCGATGGATTGCACACCGGAAGATGATGACGAAAAGAAATTATTGAATGCCGTAAAGAACGTATTCAAGTCTAACAAAATCAAGTATCAGAATAAGAAGATTGTCCGCTCTTGGCTTTCCGAGCAAGAGATAGCCGAATATTGGTATGCTGTCGATGATGATTCGTTCTGGGCGAAGTTCTGGAAGAAAGTAAAAACTACCTTCGGGGGAAAAGTGAAGCCTACCAAGAAACTGAAAAGCGTATTGTGGTCTCCATTCAGGGGTGATAAACTCTATCCGTTCTTCAATGACGAAGGTGATTTGGTCGCATTCTCCCGTGAGTACAAGAAGAAGCTCATGGATGATTCGGAGATAACTTGCTTTATGACTATCACTGATAAGATGGTCTATCAGTGGGATTTGGCTAAAGGATACGAGGAAAGAACCGTTTTCGCTCATGGGTTCCATAAGCTACCTGTTCTCTATGCCTACCGCCCAGAGGAGTATTGCAGAAAGATTAAGACCTTCCGTGTACGGCTGGAAAAACTTCTTTCTAACTATGCGGACTGTATAGATTATCATTTCTTCCCACTGTTGAAACTGATTGGCGATGTCGAGGGATTCATGGGTAAGATTAAGGATAGGATGGTTAAGTTGACAGGAGAGGGTGCAGATGCTCAATACCTCACGTGGAATCAAGTTCCAGATACGGTGAAATTCGAAGCTGAAACGCTTACCAACATGGCTTATGACATGTCGAATACTCCACGTATTTCTTTCGAGACACTAAAAGGTGTAGGTAAGGCTTCCGGTACTGCTTTCCGCTTTATGTTCATGGGTGCGCATATGAGTGTCAGTAACCATGAAGAGGTAATCGGAGAGTTCCTGCAAAGAAGGGTGAACTTCATCGTTTCTGCTTTAGGTACTATCAACCCTTCCGAGTTCAACAAGGCATCGCAAACGATTGATATTGAAACAGACCTTGTTCCGTATCTTATTGACGACTTGGACGACAAGGTAACTACAGCTGTCTCCGCAGTCAACGGTGGTGTATGGTCACGAAGAGAAGGTATCCTGTTTGCCGGGAACAGTGATCGCATTGACGAAGAGCTTAAAGAAATTGAAGAAGATTCAGTCGCAAGAAATAAGGAAATCTTAAAAAAAGGACAGAAAGAAGCCTCTTAGTTAGAAAAAATACGGGGGTTATAATTTTGTCTGCTTAAAAATAGGACAATTATAGCTTGATAATTCCCTTCTATAAAACATTTATTGCTATTCGAAGAAAGGCGTGAAACACAGAGGAATCACGCCTTTTTTATATCATTTTACGACAATCGTT
>CAYFWG010000211.1:0-1802 GCA_964346775.1 uncultured Mogibacterium sp. | reverse complement strand
TGGACTACATCACCGTCCACAGCAAAAAGGACATCCGGGTGACCTTCAAGGACGGTACCGAGATCAAAGCATAATCCCATAGACGCAGAAACGCATCTGAACCACATCGGCTCGGAGGCGTTTTTTATTATCTCATTCCCCAGAGAAAACAGTCAATTTTCTTTGTGCTGCTTATCCAGCTATAGGACGGCAAGGCTTTGTCGAAGGCATCGATGCATTCTTTTCCGTTTTGAGTTTTAAGGAAGTCTTTATACCACGCCTCGATTCTCGTATAAAGGGCTATGGCATTTTGGAGCCGCCCTTCTCCTTTGCCATCAAGCTGCAGGTTCAGATTCTTCAATACATATTGATCCCAGATGGGCTTATCCGCATTGAGCGTAGTATACATCTTGCTGGAGAAGGAAGACTCGACATTTCCTGTATTCTCATAAAGGTATGTAATAATATCAGCGAAAGATAGCTTCTCAGACTTCCCACGCTGAAATAACGCATAATAGCACTCCCGCCACTCAGCGTTTCTTCGGACACGATAGTAGCCATTGAATTTTGTTTGAAAATCCTCGTCAGCCGACACATCTACAGTCTTCCATTGAGAAATGATGTATCCGTACTGTTCAAGGCCGAAGCTGGCAGCCAGTCGATCCTCTATGACCTTATTGGGATTGATTCTCATATTCATTTCTCATTCTTCTTTCGGGCATATCTTCGGGAGGATTTCAAGGAAGTGATGACCGATCTTTTCTGCGTCATAGCCGTTGGCCTCGCAGATAAACCGAACGGTATCTGGCAACAAGACGTGGCCCTTTGCTTTCTCCGCTTTGCACTTCTGCCACTCTTCGTATTCCTTATTTGTGATTTGCTTCATTTTGAGAGTCCTCCGTAAGTGTACTATCACAGCAAGAGTTTTCACCATCCAGCCTTACAACCCAATCATTAAACTTTTCATCTGATCCATCATATTTTGATTTTTGAATTGCCATTGATATCTGGGCAATGTCGCTATGATAATCCGACAAACCAGAAGTAGTATTCAATTCAACATATTGTACTCTGTTTGAAAAGCCGTGAGCGGTCATTAGGAATGGCTTATTCTTAATGGAATCATATATTTCTTGGTAGTCGGCTTTCATGCTTCTAAGAATTTTTTCAAACTGTTCTATGCGTTTTTGCGTATGAATTGTAAGTGAGGCAAGCATGACTATTTCGTACCGACAGATTTTTCGTATAAGTACCGGATTTAGTTGTGGCGTTACTTGAGCAATCGCCTTCAACTCATCTGGGATGTCTTTACGGGCCGCTTCTTTAGCAGCTACCATTAATGACTGTGGATTGTGAAAGGTCCAATTTCGCACATCGAGAAATTCAGAGAGAATTGCTGACATTTCTTCTGAGAGTGGTGATGAAATATACTTGTGTTTCTCAAGAATCTTGCGTAGATCTATGTATGAAAAAGAACTGCTCTGATGATCCGCTGTAAATTTAAGAATCTCACGCTGCCTATAAAGGAGCTTATCATTAACATCATCATATTCTTTAGCGGGAACATATTCTTCTTGGGTGCTTTCCAATAAGGATTCTGCCTCAGATGCATACTCCTTATATTTTTCAAGATTGACAGTAATCCCGGATATTAGCATTCCCAACACAAGACATGCATCTTCGGCACAGGTAATACTAAACTGCTTGAATTGTTGCTTTGTTCCTCCAGACATATTAAATACCTCCTATAAAAACAGCCGGGACGCCCCGACTTCCACAACTTACCCCTCAAACGCCAACTTACCCCTCAAGCGGCAAAATCG
>CAYFWG010000210.1:0-1808 GCA_964346775.1 uncultured Mogibacterium sp. | reverse complement strand
TTCAATAAATCAATGGCTTCACCCGCTTCTCCGTTCAGACCCATTAGCCCGTTCTCTAACAAATCCGACTGAGTCAATTCTTTGTTTGCGGTCACCATCGCTAGCCTCTGATACTCATTGCCCGTCATTTTTTCGCGTCCTTTTCTTGTTCTATACCATGTGTCTTTATCCACTCTTCATACATTTTCTGATTCCGTTCGTCTTCTTCTCCAGCGATAACCAGTGCGCTCATGGCAACTGTAAAAAGAAAAAGAACAATCAATCCTCCTTATTCTTAGATTAATATTTCCTTTTAAAATGTTAGAAACGACGTCCTTTCTTTTCATACATGTTCCTCTTTCTAAATAGAATATGTCCTCCTGTCTTTAAACTCTTGAACCTTTCCGTCGTTCCAGTTCTGCACAGGTCGATAATAACCTGTAATGCGGCTGTAAATTTCCGTCGCCCCTCCGCAGATCGGACATTTAGATACTTCGCCCGACAAATATCCGTGATCTTTACAGATGGAATATGTAGGAGAGAGCGTAAAATATGGCAACTTATAATTCTCGGCAATTTTTCTTATTAGATACGCAGCAGCACTCCAGTCAGGGAGCTTCTCGCCCAAGAAGGCATGAAACACCGTGCCCGATGTATACAGCGTTTGTAGCTCATCCTGGATATCTAGAGCCGCGAACACATCATCTGTATAATTCACAGGCAGGTGGGTAGAGTTGGTATAATATGGTGTGCCGTTTTCATTTGCCGTAATAATATCGGGGTAGTTCTCTTTGTCGTGCTTAGCGAATCGATAAGAGGTTGATTCTGCTGGAGTCGCCTCAAGATTATACAGATCGCCGTATAGTTCCTGATAATCCTTAAGACGTTCCCTTATATGAGTTAGCACGTTCTTAGCAAACTCTTGCGTTGCAGGTTCTGTTAGATCCCCACGCAGCCATTTGGCATTCAGACCGGCTTCGTTCATACCAACAATTCCAATGGTCGAGAAATGATTTCCGAATGAGCCCAGGTATCGTTTGGTGTATGGATATAATCCGTTATTTAACAGTTTAGTGATGAACTTACGTTTCATCTCGAGTGACAGCGCGGAAATATCCATCAGCTCATCAAGCCGCTTATAGAAATCTGCTTCGTCCGTAGCCAGATAGGCAATCTGAGGAAGGTTGATGGTAACAACACCAATTGAGCCGGTGCTTTCACCCGATCCAAAGAATCCGCCCGATTTCTTGCGTAACTCCCGAAGGTCGAGCCGAAGTCTACAACACATAGAGCGTACATCGTTCGGACTCATATCTGAATTGATATAGTTTGAGAAGTAAGGCGTTCCGTATTTTGCCGTCATCTCAAATAATAGCTTGTTATTTTCCGTCTCACTCCAGTCAAAATCCTTAGTTATAGAATAGGTCGGAATTGGGTATTGGAAGCCGCGTCCGTTGGCATCGCCTTCGATCATGATCTCGATGAATGCTTTATTCACCATATCCATCTCTTGCTTGCAGTCGCCGTAGGTATAGGGCATTTCCTTTCCGCCAACAATAGCTGGAAGGTCTTTAAGATCTTCTGGGCATACCCAGTCCAGCGTGATGTTACAGAACGGCGCTTGCGTGCCCCAACGCGAAGGCGTGTTAATACCGAATACGCAGGACTGAATACACTGCTTCACTTCCTTCTGTGTCAGATTGTCCGCACGCACAAACGGGGCAAGATAGGTATCAAAGGATGAGAATGCCTGCGCTCCAGCCCATTCGTTTTGCATAATGCCAATGAAGTTTACCATTTGATTACACAACGTCAGCAGATGACTTGCC
>CAYFWG010000209.1:0-1813 GCA_964346775.1 uncultured Mogibacterium sp. | reverse complement strand
GTCAATCTTGACACCTGTCTCTTCGATAATTCTGTTTACAGTCTTGCCTCCAGGTCCGATAACAAGTCTTACTTTATCAGGATCGACTCTCATCGATATAAATCTAGGTGCATATTGGCTCAGCTCCTTGCGAGGCTCTGCGATTTCTTCAAGCATATTCGCTAGAATATGTGCACGACCAGCTTTTGCCTGTTCAAGAGCTTGCTCAAGTATTTCTCTGCTAAGTCCATGAACTTTGATGTCCATCTGAAGTGCAGTTATACCGTCAGGAGTTCCTGTTACCTTAAAGTCCATATCTCCGAGGAAGTCTTCCATTCCCTGAATGTCGGACAAAATTGCAAATTTGCTTGTTCCGTCTTCTTCGAATCCTTCAATTAGTCCCATAGCAATTCCTGAAACCGGCTTCTTGATAGGAACACCAGCATCCATAAGTGCGAGGCATGATCCACATGTAGAAGCCATTGAGGACGAACCGTTAGAAGACAAAACTTCCGAAACGACTCTGATAGCATAAGGGAATTCTTCTTCAGTAGGAAGAACAGGCATCAATGCACGTTCAGCCAAAGCGCCATGTCCGATTTCTCTTCTACCAGGTGATCTGCTCGGCTTTGCCTCTCCTGTACAATAACCAGGGAAATTATACTGATGCATGTATCTTTTTCTTGTTACATCTACATCGATACCGTCGAGATATTGTGCTTCGCTATAAGGTGCCAATGTTGTAACAGACAGAACCTGAGTCTGACCTCTTTTGAAAAGTCCAGAACCGTGTGCTCTTGGAAGGTAACCTGTTTCACTCCAGAGAGGTCTAACCTCTGTCAACTTTCTGTTGTCAGGACGAATACCCTCGTCTAGAATTTTACTTCTTACTTTTTCTTTCTTTAGATTATATAGTACTTCGTCTACTTCAGCCAATCTATCTTCAAACTGTTCAGCGAAATTTTCCTTGGTTTCCGATACTACCTTATCAATCTGTTCGAGTCTTTCAACAGGATTTTCTGTATTGACAGCGCCAAGCATTTTATCTTCTGCATATGCTCTTACTGCAGCATCAACTTCTTCGGAAGCCTTGAAGATCTTATAATCTTGTTTTTCTTTGCCAAGTTCAGTAATAATACCTTCGACAAAGCTGCAAATATTCTTGATTTCTTCATGACCGAAAAGAATTGCTTCGAGCATCTTCTCTTCAGGAACTTCGTTAGCACCTGCTTCTACCATCATGATTGCATCTTTCGTACCGCAAACGGTAAGGTTAATTTCCGATACTTCTCTTTGCTCTGTTGTAGGGTTAATAACAAGCTCTCCGTCTACGAGACCGACGATAACACCTGCTGTAGGTCCATCCCACGGAATATCCGATATTGCGATTGCTGCAGAAGTACCTACAAGTGCAGCAAATTCAGGTTGACAATCGTGATCAACCGACATTGCTGTTGCGGTTACAACTACATCGTTCCTGTATCCCTTTGGGAAAAGAGGTCTTAACGGTCTGTCAATAAGTCTTGAGATGAGAGTAGCCTTATCAGTAGGCCTACCTTCTCTTCTTAAGTAACCGCCCGGAATCTTTCCGACTGCATACATTTTTTCTTCAAAGCTACAAGTAAGAGGGAAAAAATCCACATCCTGCTTTGGCTCTTTGCTTGCACATACAGTGCAATTTACAACTGTGTCACCATATCTTACGGTCACAGCACCATTTGCCTGTTCGCAAACTCTACCGATTTCAAATTGGAGAAGTCTCCCTCCCACTGCTGTTTTAAAAGTTCTGTAATCTTCAAAATGACCCATAATTAACAACTCCTTCCTGCTAATT
>CAYFWG010000208.1:0-1832 GCA_964346775.1 uncultured Mogibacterium sp. | reverse complement strand
ATCAGGAGAAACTACGGTTTCGACTCCGGGCTGGGAAGCAACAGTTTCATCGGCAAGTACTTCCACGCCAGCGGCTACAGCCATCTCGTTTGTGACAGTCGTTACCGGACCTTCAATAGTGATTCCCAATGCGTTAAGTGCCGATTGGGGAACTTTATTGGGGTTGTAGTACTGAACGGGCTCTTCGAAATACACCTGAGCAATTCCCCAACCATTGGTCTGGTGTGCAGGAGCGGCATAGATGTTAACTGCAAGTAAAACCTGCAATCCTGCAGCTGGCTCTTGTTCTAAGATGATCTGAGAATATTTTCCATTTTCATCCTTTTCAAAGCAAGTGGGGAGAATGGTGCCTGTGTTATTTACGCTAAAGAGCAATTCTCCTGCTGTTTTGCCTGACTTACCCCTATAGCATCGAGATGCGATTAGTTGATCGTTGTAAGTGGGTCCGTTTGGATCGACAACGACTACTACAGGATCTTTCAAAGTAATGGTTGTGTGTGCCTTGGTGGTGGGGTTAATACCTTTTGCTCTGGCTGATGCAATTGACCTTTGCAGAGCCTCTCCTTCAATTGCGCGAGCAATGCGAGCGTATTCAATATTACCTCTAACAAACACAATCTGATTAGGGGTGAGCTTTTTAGCTGAATACATATGCGGATCTAATTGTGCCACTTTTTGATCTAAAATTTGTACCATAATTTATTTTCCTTCTGTGTTAACACTTGTTTCTATAATATTTGGAATACATCGTACAACTATCTTCATAATTTGCTTCGAGGGCGCCTTCGGCGACCTGTTAGTAATATAGTTGCAAACTCTTTTTGATTTCTATTTCTAAATCTTCGATTGTTCCATTATTATATATTTCTATATCTGGATCTTGGATTCCTGATTCACTAATGTGATCACTATACGGAATCTTATTTTCTACATTATCTCTGTGAATTTTAATAACAATTATATCATTGTCCTTTGCCCATTGGCGTTCAGCAGGAAAACGTAAGTCAGATATAACGATATTTTGGTTAGGATAGTTTTGTTGTATTGTTTTCTCTAAAGCTTTTGGCCAGAGTAGTTCACCGTGTATTTTCCAACCAGATTCAGTTCCAAAATTTTGTAATAATCTTCTTACTTCGGGATATTGATCTTTTGCTTTTTCCCATCCAATATCATTGATTAAATTGCTTAATCTAGTGAAATTATTTTTTACAGGAATGTAGGGGTCTAGGTCTAGCAATCCTTGTCTGATTTTATCAGCTAGAGCGATTTTGGTAAAGTTATAGTTTTTTACCAATATATCAGCGACAGTATCTTTTCCGGACCTAGCTTTACCTGTTAATGCTATTATTTTTTGATTTTTAAATTCATTCATGATTTTCTTATTTTTTTCTTCGTTATGAAAATGTTGTCATTTTGACTTTGTAGAGTTGTTGTGCTGATGATATGCTCGGGGAGCAGACTTGACTGGATTGTGGTTGAAAGTTTTATGGGAGATATTAGTATGCTAAAACGTTTTGGTTTCGATTTTAGCAGTAGTGATTTCAAACGATTTTTAGAAAGTTCTATTGCTACTGTAATCGTTCTTTCATTAATGGTATTGGGCGTTGCTGTTAGTCCTAAAGTGGCTTATGCAGATGAGGTCAAATTTACTCCTTATGACATGCCTACTTCAATACCTACCAGTCCTTGGAATAGACACGAGGGATATGACCTTTATGGACTAACGGGAAGAACGTATTACAGTGAAAGTGGTTATAGAGCTGCTTGTGCATTTAATCCAAAGTCGGGTCCGGCATCTGAAAACTTTGTAGATAATAGCTTTGGATATAAGA
>CAYFWG010000207.1:0-1836 GCA_964346775.1 uncultured Mogibacterium sp. | reverse complement strand
CAATTACACTGGATTTCAAGGTGGATATATAAATCGTCTAATTTACGGATATATATACTGGATATATCGGAGCAAAAGGAGGTTTCCATATGAAGCTAATTATCACAGCGCCCAAAGGTAAGATGGCAAGTCTCATCGTTGCAGATGCGGCATCGAGGAATACCGTTCATATACTGGCAGGAATCGGGCCTAAGGGCAGAGACTATATAGGTAAAGATATTGGCGAGGTTGCAATGATAGGTCGTTCAATCGGCGTGCCTGTCATCGACGACATAGAATCAGTAATAGAAGATGCAGATGTAGTATGCGATTTTTCAACTGTCGAGCTCGGCATGGAGGTTTTGGCTTCTTGCGTCAAGCACAAGAAGGCTATAGTAATTGGAACGACTGGTTTCAGCCCTGAGCAAAGAGAGGCAATCGAGAAAGCTTCCGAGCAAATCCCTGTTATGATGGCTGCTAACACAGATAGAATGGTCAATGTAATGAGAAAGCTTCTTATGGAAGCTGCCAAAGAGCTTTACGATGAGACAGATATCGAAATAATCGATATGCACGATAATAAGAAGCTCGATGCTCCAAGTGGCACAGCAAGAGAACTTGTTGAAAGCATGGGAGATGCCATAGGGAAAAACCTTGTAGATGATGCCGTTTACGGTAGAACCAAGGGCAGAAATCCAAGGGAAGAAGGCAAGGTTACCTTCCACGCGGTTCGCGGTGGCGATACGCCGTCGAGCCACACTATATATTTCTTTGGCGATGGCGAAAGACTTGAAATCACACATCACTGCCTGAACTGGAAAGGCTGCGCAAAAGGAGCTGTTAATGCCTGCATATGGATGGCAGATAAGCCTGTGGGCCTTTACGGAATTAGAGACTCCATGGGTCTTTAGAGGAGAACATAATGATCGTTTTATTCAATAAAACAGAAAAAACTTACTCTCCGGATGATGTCGTTAATAAACCTTCCGCAATAATTGCGGATGCCGACGAAAAAGAACTCGCTCTCAAGTCGGCAGGAATTAAACGTCTTCCTACTTTCACAGACGTTGAGCAGAAGGCAATTCGTTTTGAGTCCGGAAATAAATACGATTATATATCGGTATTCGTTTCCTCTCCTATCCGCCCTGTAGATGAACCGCTGATGGTAGAAATATATATCAATCCAGATTTTCTGGTTGTAATAGGCTGTGATGGGATTATAGACAAATGGAAGGAAGACATTCTTTCCCATCCGATGGAGCAACTGACTCCGACACAGATGCTGTCCCTGCTTTTCAACAGGATTCTGTCAAGAAATCACGATCTTCTCGATTCGATCGAGGATACCCTCGAAACTCTTGCAGAGGACAGCACTTTGAAGAATCCTGAAAATCATTTCAAGACAATTATATCTATTCGCAAGCAGCTATTAGCTCTGAAAAGATATTTCGACGAATTGTATGTCCTATTGGAGGAATTTGAAGAGAATCAAAACAACCTCTTCGCTAAGGATCAATTGAAGGTCTTCAGATCCCAGAGGGGTAAAATCAACAGGCTGCTCAATACAGTTCTTAGTCTGCGGGACTATCTCTCCCAAATTCGGGAGACTTCCCAGAACCAGCTCGATATAGATTTGAACAAGACTATGCAATTTTTCACGGTTATCACATCGATATTCCTCCCACTCACTCTTCTTGTCGGATGGTATGGAATGAACCTGAATATGCCCGAATTTAAGTCGGGAGCAGCCTACCCTATTGTAATCGTTGCGAGTTTAGTCTATGTCCTCTTAGCCGTAATATTCTGCAAGAAAAAAGGCTGGTTTTAGCACATCTATAGTAAGAAAAAGACCGAGGC
>CAYFWG010000206.1:346-1838 GCA_964346775.1 uncultured Mogibacterium sp. | reverse complement strand
ACTACACACGAAGCTAAAGCTTCGGTGCTTCTTGCTTCAACCTCTACTGCATTACCTATTCCTCCCTGAACTTTTATTCTACTTATATTATAATATATTTTTGAGTAAAAATCAACTATATCCCAAAATATTTTCACTTAATTTAGATATGGCTGATACTGCCACTCACCAAAATGTGCATACTCTGGATAACCAGATTTATATTTATCAATCTGCCACATTCCCTTTGATGGTGCCCAATGCAGCTCAAGAATTTCTCCATCAGGATCGGCTTCGATTCGATCAGGTAATGTGTCATAATACCTCGGCCCATTGAAGATCAATTTACATGATTGGACTTTTACTACTGATGGAGTCATGCTGACAACTATGTAAGGTCTTTTGACCATATCGACATAATAGTTGCCAGTACGCTGCTGAAGATATAGGTGATCACCAATCTTTGGATAGTTCTTTGACTTGTATACTCTCGGCATTTAGTTACCAACCTTTCTTGCATCCCTGCATTTTTTACAGCCTGCATAATCATCAAAGATATCAGTAGTAACAGAAATGTTACCAGTCTTCTCATCGAAAAGGGTATCATCTGGTTCTAATACAAGATCTGCTTCTAACATTGGAAAATATTCTTTCATGCGTACCTCCTAAGAAATTTCAACTTCAAGCATTTTATCGAAACAGAATAGTCTGTAAGATTCAAGGTCTAATGCATACACAATGTAAACCTTCCTCTTTCTTTACCATTTATTTATACCTCACCTCCCTAAATTGTTGGGTTAATTTCAGATACTTCATACACTTGAAGTGAATAGATTGCTTCTTCCTCGATGATTACAAGCACATCTTCCAATGTCTCGATAGCATCTACCCGTTCTGCCCAATCACTTGATTCGCTTTCCCAGCTTTTAAGCTTGGCTTTTACGTAGGGCAGCATTTTGGTAGTGGTGTCAAACACCACTACCTTTTCACAAAGACCAAAGGGGCATTCAATAACTACTGTCATTCCTTTTATCATTTGTTTAACCTCCTTAAGAAACTCTTTCGCCTGTTAAATATGTACCTACTGTCGAAAGTAGCTGACGAAGATTTCGCATATTTTGCACATCTTGTATGAATTTGTCTGCTGCTTTTCTTTGTGTTATTTCCGGAGATTTAAGCACCTCAATAACTTGCGCCTTAACTTGGCTAAGCGGCTTTCCAAAATCGATGGATTCGATTTTCTGTGTCATAACATAAGCAACAGTACCGGGGATTTGATTAAGTGATTTTTTCATAAGATATAACCTCTCTTCTTTTATTTACACTTATATTATATAATAAAAAAGGGGAAAAATCAACTAATTACATTGACTTTTCCTATCTTTTCATAATTAATTTTTACCTGTCCCGCTGTTACAGCTCAGCCTCAAGCTTAGCAAGTTCAGCAAGAACCGCAGTCTGCTCTGCAGCCGCATCGTTCATATACTCCTGCATATCAGCTACACGCTTCTGT
>CAYFWG010000206.1:0-336 GCA_964346775.1 uncultured Mogibacterium sp. | reverse complement strand
GAGCATCTGCATACGCTGCCTGAGAGCGGGCTACTCGCTTTTCAGAGATCTTCGCATCACAACGCAGTCGAGCAAGCTTCTCTCCCGTTTCTTGGTCGTATGTATCCCCAGGGCTGCACTTTGCTACACCTCTTACCGCTCTGCCGGCATACCGAGAAACAACGATGACCTTTCTTTCCCCAACATTATAAATCTGATATCGTGCCATGAATATTACTCCTTTATTTTTTTTGATTTAAGTATTTATACAATTTAAGATGGGCGGTTGAGATAGGTTTGCGCGACATAGGACAGGATGTCTGTAGTCTCTTTCTTTGTCATGATTGTCTCCTCTCT
>CAYFWG010000205.1:0-1853 GCA_964346775.1 uncultured Mogibacterium sp. | reverse complement strand
AACGCGCCAAGGAACAAGGGAATGAGGAACTTTTTGCTTCTGACTTCTCGTACGGTATCAAGAGCAATACCACTGAGTTCATCAGTAATTGCTTCTCCATCAGTTTTTGGCTTCATTATATATCACCCCGCTTTCTCAACAACGATGCCAAATGTTGTACGGTCAATGGTTGCCCCGTCCATGTCAGCGGTGATTTTCACATCTTCGGATATAGAATCTGTTCCACCAGCCCATGTCCATGCATCATAGAACGCTGTGCTTCCAAACCAACTATGCGTGATTTTGTATCCGCTGTTTGCCTTGTACGTGACTGTCAGTTTCTGGTCTACACGCACATTTACCAACGGAGAAGTAGTGACTTCTTTGCCGTCCAGCTTGTAAGTAAAGGTTCCTGATTCATCGGCAAACACAAGGTTAAGGGTAATAAAATGGATGGCCGGATGTTCATTCATTAGCGACAGGATTTCTGTCTCAAGTTTGGAGAACTTGTAGTTCTTCTTCACAAAGCTGTAGTTGTCTTTGTCTGTGAACCCCGCAATATAATAACCGGTGTGCGGCTTAATTGTCAGAGTAACTTTTTCATCGTCACCCGGAAGCTCGTCGCCAATCCTAAGAATTGCGCCATTTGCGCGGGTTATCGTAACATCCGCATTGGCCAGGTTGTATCCTTGGTAGGTACCCTCTGCGTTGCTGTTCCGTTCAGTTATTTCAATGCTAATTCCTTTGTTTGTATCGGGAACAATAATTGTGTATTCATATCCATTCTCTGCATTGCTCCCCAGAGGGATCGCTGTTCCAACATTAACACCGGTTCCAGTAATCTTATACTCTTTGCCAACGCGAATCGAAATCGTGTCGCCAACTTTCAGCCTATGAATTGCAAATGACGCTTCGCCGATATGACCCTGTCCTAACGACTCATTCCCCCTCATGATTGATTGAATAATCCCCTCGCCATGATCTCCGATAAAGGGGATATCAGCATTCCAGCTGCGGCACGAGTTCGTTACGTTGAGTGTAACATATTGATGCATTTCAACGGCAAACTCGGTATTTTGCTCGTTAGAAGAAACTTCTCTGAAGATAACGGAGTGGTTGCTTTCCTTTGAGTACCAGCATTCCGGAGAAGACCGCACGAAGTAGTAATCGTCCTGATAGGCGTCGTAGTTATAAATAATCGTATATGAATCGACAGGGCTGATATCAGTGCTTCCCGTGAAAGGTTTTGAGTTGACTTCCCAACTGCCTGAAGGGAGATCTATCTGTTGCCCATTATTCAAATAATATGCTCTTGCAGTAATATGCCGATTCGAGTATGAACCAATTGGCTCAATTGAAAAACCCGTTCCCTGATAGTCTTCTGGTATTTTCAGCAGCAGCCCGTTTGTGCTTTGGACATCCCGATATGGAGTACTGCTTCGTCTTCCATCTTTATCATAAGACCAGATCCTAAACTGGGAGAAATCATAAAGATTGCTGATATCATTGTTGACGGATACAGTAGCGACATAGAGGCTTTCCCCGGGAGCAAGATAAACTTCGGTTGAAACAATCGGTGTTTTGGTTTCTTCATCAGTATAGTATATGCAGTTAAGGAAAGAGTTCGTTGCTATAGAAACCTTTACCGCTCGAGGACTGTTCGCTGCGTCACCAGAATCGTTAGGGGCAGGGGTCGGGAATAATCCATCCTCTCCCAAAACTCCATCTGCCAGGTAGCGTTCATATTGCTGGTATTCTTCGCTGCTCTGTAATTCGCTTTCTGAGGCACTAGTTACCTCATTTTGAACATAGTCGGTTAACTTCCCGCACCCAGCCAGTACAAGCATTGCGGCAAGCAACGAAAGAATAATGAG
>CAYFWG010000204.1:0-1853 GCA_964346775.1 uncultured Mogibacterium sp. | reverse complement strand
CCATCTGCTGCTCCTTGTTGGCTCCCTTCATGTTGACATTGAGGATTTGCAGGTAGTCCACTACCGCGCCATCAATATCATATTTCAGCTTCATATATCGGATGGATGAAATAATAGTGTCTATATTCGATGTGCTACGGTCATCAAAGTATATTCCCTTTCCGGCAATCCTTCCAATCCCCTTGTCTATGGATTGCATCTGTGAATCAGTCAAGCGCGAATACATAATTTCGTTGGAAGGTACTCCACTTTCCATAGAAAGAATGCGAGCCGTAATCTGCTCTTTTTTCATTTCCATAGAATACATGGCTATCTTTGCGCCGTGGCATGCCGCATTTCGCATAATGGAGACCGCAAGTGATGTTTTCCCTTGAGAAGTTTCACCGGCAATGATTATCAGGTCAGATTTCTGGAATCCTCCTGACTTGGCATCAATTTTCTCAAAACCGGTGGGAGTTCCCGTCATCGCTTTGGTGCCAGAGAGATTTTCATTTATCGTCTGATAAATACTCTCCAGCCCTTCGTTGATGGTTGAGATGGTGGTACTGCTCGATTTGAAGAGTGAAGATAGGTCATCGGTCACTTTCTTGGTGACATCCTCAATATCCTCTGATTCAGTGTGTGAGTTCGATACGAGGTATTGCCCGATGGCGTAAAATCTCCTTCGTATATACAAGTCTTGAAGCCTGCATGCGTACTGATATAGGTCGAACGTGTGGCACGAGACAACCTTCATGTACTCCACCATATCGAACTTCACTTCGTTGGCTTGCAACCTCCCTTTGACCGATATAAGGTCTGCACGCTCACCGGACGACACGATTTGAAGGATTGCTTTATATATCTCTGCATGAAAGGGTTTATAGAAGCACTCTTCACACAACAATTCTCTTACTTGCTCTATCGCATCTCTCTCGGCGATTATAGTGCCTAAAACTGTTTTTTCGGCATCCTCATCCCTTAATTGAACTTTAATTTCCATATTCTCTTTTTGCCCAATTTAATACCGTCCTGTAAAGGTTAGTATATCGTTTACGTAAATCCTTTCGATTCTCTATCTGTTCAATGATTTCCGCTATCTGTTTACCACTATATTTTTCTTTGAGTTTTAGGAACTCAGTTTCTGTGATTTGAGAAGGGAAGTTTTTAGGGTTACTACAGAAAGGGGCTTTCCGGTCTATCCATTCATTGAATTTTAGATAATCAGGATTGAGAGAGGGTGAAGAAACGGAAGTTTCTTTCTTATCTCCGTTAGGAGATTCTTTAATATCTTCTTTATCTTTCTTCTTCTTGTTGCCCTTAGCTCGCCCCAGTTCTTCTATTTTTTGCTCCATTTTTTCAGTGGTTGCCCTTAATTCCGCCCTTAGCTCGCCCAAGACACTGCTTAACTCATTGATTTCTCGGTTGTTATCTATGCCCCTATCTGCGCCCTTAGCATCGCCCTTTATAGGATTATACTCGTTATATTTGCAAATAGTAATAACATTCATTCCTTGCTTGTTACATGTAGTTATCATTCCACGCTTTTTTAATTTGCTCAGGAAGTATCTTACCTTCTTTTCAGACCATTGCCATCGCTTCATTAAGAATGATACAGATGCAGGATATTGTCCTCTTGAATAAGAGATTTCTCGACCTCCGATAAGTTCGCTATATGCCTTGTCGGTTGCATCAAATCGTGCTGACTGTAATAAGTCCAACCACGCTTCGCACTCCGAAAACTCACGGGCTACTTTCCACATTTCATTCGAGAAAAACTTGCGGCTTAGTTTTATAAATCCTTCCATCGTATACTAACCTTGTTTATTTATAGCCTGTTTTATGAGGTAGTATAGATTCACCTCTCCACTTCT
>CAYFWG010000203.1:0-1872 GCA_964346775.1 uncultured Mogibacterium sp. | reverse complement strand
GTTGTTTACAATACTTCTACATATAGGAACGCTTGTATCGGTTTTTTTCTGCTACTGGAAGGATATTGCTATACTGTTCAAAGAACTCTTTCTAACCATATATGACCTGGTTAGGGGAAGGGGTTTGAAGCTCGACGAAAGACCTATGAGAAGGATGGGTCTTATGATTATTGTCGCATCCATACCTACAGCAATTATCGGTTTGGCATTTAACGACCTATTCGAATCGTTTTATACAACCTTGCTTCCGACCGGTGTAGGACTGATTATAACAGGCATTCTGCTTTGGGTTGCTGAAAGCAAGAGAAAGAATAAGGTTAAAGCCGAGAACATGGAGTGGACTCACGCCATGATAATCGGAACCATGCAAGGAATCGCCATCTGCCCTGGAATATCAAGATCGGGATCAACTCTTGTAGGTGGACTTTTGTCAGGTCTTGAGAGGGAGTTTGCGGTTGAGTTCGCTTTTCTTATATCCATACCTTCGATTTTGGGCTCGTTGATATTCACCTTAGGCTCGGATTCTGCAAATTCCACACTAAATACCAATATCGGCCCGATAGTGGTTGGCGGAGTTGTTGCAGCTATTTCAGGAGTTCTTGCGATTAAGACGATGATAGCAGTAGTAAGGAAATTAAGCCTCAGATATTTTTCGTTCTATGTATGGGCTGTAGGAATTGCATTGATAGTATACACTCTCAGGAGTTAGCGATAAACAGAAGGAGTCATTATAATGGCACAAGCAGGAAAGAGGGGTCCAGGAAGACCTCCCGGCAGTAAAAACAAAAAGACCTCGTCGAAGAAGTCCTCATCGGCTGCAAAAATGCCGACTAAGGAGGAAAGAATCGCTGAGATGCAGGATAAGATGGATAGAGAAAAAAGGACGGTCGATGTCATTTGGGGCATAACGATGATTGCTTTGGGCGTCTTTCTTTTTTTCACTGTCGTTATGGACTCTACGGGCGAATTCGGAAAGAAAATCCACGATGTTTGCCTCGGTCTTTTTGGCATGATGGCTTATGTTCTTCCGTTCATGATAATAATCGGAGGAATTCTTCTTTTTATACAGAAATTACAGCATGTAAGCGGGCGAACTGGAATATTCAGCGTCTTGATATTCGTGAACATGTGCATTCTCAATTCATACAGATTCATCGATGAGATAGAATTGGGAATAAGCTTTGCTGATATAGGCACGTACTACAGAAATGGTGTTAAGGGAGATCTTGGCGGTGTTATCGGTATGGAAATAGGATCCATAATGGTCAAACTCTTCGGCAAACCAGGTCTTATTATAATAGCTGTGGCTGTAATGCTTATCTCGATTGTTCTTGTCGCAAACACTCCGATTTCTAGGTTCTTCGAAAAAATGAGTAAAAAACGCGAAAACAGAAGAATATTGAGGGAGCTTGACGAAGCGGAAAAAGATAAGGTCCAAATGTCAGTTGCGATGACAGCAAGGCCTGATACATATACAGAACCTGTTTTTCAGGATCCTCATCCTTATGACATGAAAGACACATTCATGTTAAAGCCTGAAAAGGAACAAAAGTCCTTCTGGCGTTCAATTATCAACGGTATTTCCAAGGGAGACGATCCTGTAGAAATAAGAAAGCATGAAGAGACGAGTATTCCGGGTCTCCAAAATGAATCGAATTACTACGAGGCAAAACAAATTCCACAGTCTAATAAAGGCTTATATAGCCCATCTACCGATGCATCCTCTCAAGGTGATAAGGAAGATGCGGTTATTGAAATAATGAAAAAGGACACTATTTTCGGGAAACTTGCAAAGAAACTAAACGGGGAAAGTGAACCTGAAGATTATGGTTTTCCAGGATTAAAAAGAAAAGAAGAGGAGAGAGTTTCTAC
>CAYFWG010000202.1:366-1873 GCA_964346775.1 uncultured Mogibacterium sp. | reverse complement strand
GTTCTAATTTGCTTTATCTATTATCTGATGATGTTGAACAGGTGTTAGGCGGGGAAATTAACAATGCTCATAACTTCTATCGGGGCAGTTTGAAACTATATGGATACAATAACGATAAATTAGTTCCAATGGGTTCAGCATTTACGCTAGATGATGCTTCAGGATTAACTTCTTTAATGAAGTATATGTCTCGTAATGATTATAATAGTATTCGAAATTGGGTTTTAAGTGCAGGACGTGTAGGAGATAGAATTGATGTATCTAAGTATATGTCTAGAGAGGCGCTTTCGCGTTCCGAAACTATTCTAAACTATTTACAAGATAATGGTATCAATTACAAAATAGTTAAAGATAAACAACCTGGTCAAGTTGCGGCTCATATAGAGGGCACTAAGATCAATGTGAGATTAATAGATACTGCGGAGCATGAAAATTACGTTGGTAGAATCTACGACAATGGTATGCGTGTTTATTTCACTAGCGATCAAAAGGCTAGAGGGAATGATAAGCGAGCCCATTACACACCTAATAACAATGAAGTTGTAGATCTTTTACGGGTTACTTTGGGTGAACGAGTTGTACCGGGTAGCGGCGTAGGTAAAGTTACTTATCCTTTGAAAAAATATGGTGATACCTACATTCCGAACTCTGGTGATCGCTCTAGCATGATCGAATATAAAACAATCGATAAAGATGCACCTCCATTTAGAGCGGGATCTCGCATTTATATTCGTAGATATGCTAAAAATAGATCAATGACTCAAAAAATGTTTAGGACTGTGGGGCACGCTAATGAATTTTTAACAGATGCTGTTGAAAGTGCTAGAAAAAACATTGTTAATCGTCTTGATGTTGATCGGCTAATAAAAGAAGCTAAAGAACATGCGGGAGATGCTGATTGGTCTCCGGAGTTTTCTGGGGATACTGAAATCGCCGCTATTCAGCGTTCTTATTGGGATGTATTGACGGGCAAACAAGATACACTTTTGCGTCCTCATGCAAGCGTTGAGGAGTTTGAAGATGCAACAGAGGTATTAGCTGAAGTAAATCTTGATGACGCTTCGCGAGAAGTTACTGCAAATATGTTTGCTGGCGAATTAATTTACAGTGGAACTCCAGAAGAAAAAGTGCGCGCTCACGCTATAGAAGTGCCAACTTCTATGGTAGGGACTTTGGACCTGCACAATGAAATTGATGATGAGGGTGTTCCCAGGTCACTACGCTTTGATCCGTCTCGCGTTGCTAAATATATGACTAGTGATTATGGTCCGTGGCGCAATACTTCTGATTTAGTTGCGGCAATTCGTGATCTAAAAATTGATCCTCAAGAGTTAATGGGCGATGGTTATTCTGTTAGAATTATAAAAGATAGACTGGCAAATTTATATATTGCACAATATATTAATGCAAATATTAATGCTAGTATTAAATTCATTATTGGCCCTGCTGCTGATACTATTGCTTCTCCTTTTTCCATTGAGATTTTTCTTGTATAGTTTCTTGGGTT
>CAYFWG010000202.1:0-356 GCA_964346775.1 uncultured Mogibacterium sp. | reverse complement strand
AAGACTTAGATTCACAAAGTGTTCAGTCTCGCCTCGCCAGGGTAGCTGTAGAGTCTTTAGAAGATAATGGTATTGAAGTAAATCGAGCTGAAATTGATGATAATGGTATTTTAGCTTGGCAAGGAACAAAGAGATCTTTTTCAGGTGAAAAGGCACAGTGTGCCGGACAAATAGGTCAGATTTTTAACGTTGAAAAAAACGGTGAAATCTTTACCAAATTTGCTTCTGGTGATAACTACATGATGGTTCCAGGGTATGAGGCGCGGATAGTTGGGCAAAAGCCTGGTGAAGATTTATCTTTGGAAGAGAGAACTCGCCTGCTTGGATACGAACAGTTGATGGCTAGACAAATTCGT
>CAYFWG010000201.1:0-1873 GCA_964346775.1 uncultured Mogibacterium sp. | reverse complement strand
CGAGCTACGGTATCTTCCTTTCAAATTATGATTTGTTTATTCAAGAGAACTTTTTCAATCTGCCATTTCAAGTGGCCTATGTGATTGACCCGATTCAGAAGATTCGCGGATTTTTTCAGTGGAAGAATGGGAAAATTGAGAAACTTAAGGGCTATTACATTTATGATGATGTGGGAAAATCTATAAAGATTGAACCTGAAAGAGAGACAACTCGCAAGCAGCCCACGCATCAAAGCGGAAAAGTATTACCAATTCTGTCTGCGCTGGCAATTCTTATTGCTGGCATAAGTCTGGTCAGTATGTTCAATATGCGTAGCTCGCTAATTGAGCAGAACCGCAAACTGGAAGATTCCATTCAAACACAGCAGCAAGAGATTGACGCTATTGGGCAAGGGCAATTTTACGATAATCAAGATGGAAACTCGTTCTCACCTAATGAACTGCTTGAAAAGATTGAATCGCAGCAGATTACCTTGGATAATCAGCAGAAAATTATCGAAGACCTTCAAGCCCAAATTGCTGAAATTCAGGCGGGTCAGACTTCATCCAGTGATTATATTGTCTACACCGTTAAAACAGGAGATACATTAGCGGGAATATGCAAAAGCCTTGGTATCGAGTACCATGCCAATCGAGAAACAATCTTAAGCTTAAACCACATTGCAAATGAAAATATAATCTATACTGGACAGGTGTTGTTATTTCCTAAAGCCGTTGAGGATGATTTGCAATAGGTTTCCTCAACTACTTTGTGCTTTTATATACGCCGTTAGTACACAAATCCCGGAACCTTTTTGCATTGAATGGTTCCGGGGTTTTCTTTTATGTGGATTAAGTTATTATCACAGTTCGATATATCTCAAGACTTTAAGTTGCAGTATCTTCATATACTCCTCGTAATACACAATCAGCGGTATCGGATAGATGTCGGAAAGCACACCGGTCAGCTCTGCTACTTGTGCCTTCGTCACTTTGCAAAAGCGATTCATTGCCTGAATATAACTTGGTCGTAGTGCGTCAGCATCCATATTTAGGTGAGATGCCGCACTTTGCAAGCACAATTCAGCATCGCCTTCAAATGGGTACTGAGAAAAGTGCTGAAGCATTCTCCCCAGTTGTTCTGTCCCTGCGTTGCTGTTATATAGGCATAGCTTGATTATGAAATCCGTTACATCGAACGCTTCGTCCCAATCGTAGGCGAATACGCCTTTGGTGGACGAGTATGCAAACTGCGGCGTGTCTGCGATCCGGCAGAACATTGCATAGAGAGCCATACTGTCCAAATACTGCTGACGCAGTGTCGGGGACTCTTTTATGCTGCCATAATCGACCGCAGAAAAATCCTCTACCCATTCAGTTCCAACAATAAACGGGTGCATAGGAAACAATCTGCGGGTTTCATTGCTTGTGCTCATGAGATAGGCTTTCGGCGTATAGACATCGCACAGTTCGGCAAGCCGACTGCACATAAAGGTGTTGCAGGCAGACTGTATGTTTTCGTGCTTGACAAGAAGCCTTGAGTACCCCACACACATCGGCGTGGCAATATATTTGCATACGCCGCCAAGCCCCTCGTGGCTCAACGTTTCATAGTTATAATTGACCGTGTTGAGAGGGTAGCTGTCCATATCGCCCTCCATTGCTGTAACAATCAATTCTTGATCCGCTTTTGAATGTCTTCAACGGAAGGAAGCTGCTTGCTCAATGCTTCTGGCAGGCTGCTGGTGATTTTGTACTCACTGACGCCGATGGGTTTAGACATATCCTTCAATGCGTACTCGGCAACAAGGTCGTTCTTGCTCTTACAGAGCAACAGCCCGATAGAGGGATTGTCCTCCGGGTGCTTGATGATGCCATCCACCGCAGACAGGTA
>CAYFWG010000200.1:0-1875 GCA_964346775.1 uncultured Mogibacterium sp. | reverse complement strand
AGATGAAATATAAAAAGGGTAGAGTAAAATGGCAGAATTAACAAACGAATACATAGCTTCATTGATAAATAAGGCTGAGAAACACATGTATATAGCGCCCGATTTTAAAGCAATGACGGTCACAGCCATATTCCCGTGTGGATGGGTAATATCTTCAACCGCAAATGTTGTTAGAGGACAGAAATTCGTCAAAGAAGAATTGCGTGATAAGTGCCTAAGTAATATAAGAACAGAGGTTTGGAAACTGGAAACATACCGAAAGACAGTAGACAACTACAAGGAAACACTGAGGAAGGAGATCAACGAAGATGAAATATAAAGTAGGCGAACGAGTAAGGATAGTATGTGAACCACCTGAAGGGTTTAACTGGAATGATGAAATGGATGAGTATCTTGGCAAAGTCATGACTATAAAAAACATAATTAGTGGCCTAATTTTTTGTGGCTGCTACGAAATGGTAGAGGGTAAAGCTGATTGGTTTTGGGACGATAATATGATAGCCGGTCTTGCCTGCAAAACACCGTTTGACTTTAAAGCATGGAAAGGGAAAGAAGTCTGTATGCATTGCAAAACCGAAGAAGAAGCTGAGGACTTTCGCTGCGAAATGGACAAGGCTGGACTGATATGGGCCGACGGTGACTCATACTTGAAAATGAGTTGTTTTGACGGTTATAAAGAACAAACGTGCTACTGCTTTAACAGGGGCACATACAATAGTACCGTGTATGCTAAGGATAAAGGCTATCAAATACTCGAATGGTCAGACTACCGCAGCACAGAACCAAAGGAAGAACAGGAGAAAATAATGGAAACACAGATAGTCGATAAGCCGCTGAGCTATCAGGAGGCTGCGAAGATAAAACAGGAAATATGCCACGGCCATCCGACTTGTATAAATTGCCCTCTCGACAGCAAAAACAACGGATTGTCCAAAGGTTGCTTTTACGCATTCGTCCAAAACCCTAAAGAAACAGAGGAATTCTTAAAACAGTGGACGGCTGAACGTCCTACGAAAACGAACAGAGATAAATTTGTTGAAGTGTTCGGCGAGATTGAAAGATTCGGTAAATGCGAAATCATTGATTGCAGTACAGTGCCTTGCCTCGAATGTGGCTGGTGGAATCGGGAATACGTTGAACCAAATATAGAATAGGAGTAGAAATGAGTAAACTAATATGCAAAAATTGTCAGCATTTAAGAAGTGAAAGGATAGGCATAATGAGCTGGAGTTACTACTGCGGCATCTCACCTAATCGTGATAAGCCAATAGGCGTATACGTATGGAAAGAGAGACCGCACCCCAAATGCCCGTTGAAAAAGAGTAACAGGAAGGAGTAAACAATGGCTGAATATCATGTGGGATGCGGAGTTTTCGGCATCTACGCGGGAACGCTCAAACCAAACGGAATAGAGTGGAGAAACAAGTCAGATGTGACAGATGAAGCTATAAGCGCAGCAGCTCAGTACCTGCTACAGCACGATGAATCCATGACGTTTACTTACAAAGACAAGCGATACAAAATCGCAGTTACGGAGGTATGAGAATGAGGGAAGAATTAAAAGAAATACTGTCATATTACGGCGATTACATATACAACTACAGAGACCCAGCAACGGGCGTGAATTATTTGATATGCAAGACGAAAAACGGCGTAGCTATGATTCCGAGATATGACGCTGACGGTACACTAATGGTTACGGAGAAATAAGTATGATGATAGCACTTGAAGAAGCTAAAGAATATATAGAAAATACAAATATCTGTTTAGAATGCAAGCATTACGATGACTTAATGTGTCGCAGTTGCGACCTTACAGACGCAATAAAGTTGCTTTGGGAATTAATTAAGAATCGACTCAAATACAAATGGCACG
>CAYFWG010000199.1:0-1877 GCA_964346775.1 uncultured Mogibacterium sp. | reverse complement strand
CGAACAAGCAGTGAACAATTTGTATCAACAATATACGCTACTGAAGAATGCCATTCGAGAAATGGGAGGGTACGAGGCCGACGAAGAAATCGACTGATAATATATTGCTCAATAGGTAAACACATAAAGATTCTTGTATGAAAAGCCGATTAAGACCATTAATATCGGCGCTCGTTTTGTTGTTGTGCCTGCCTATGGTAGCGCAACAACTGACGGGCATCGTAACAGATGCGGAGACCGGCGATAGCATTCCCTTTGCAAGTATTGTATATAAGGGGCACCATGTAGCCGCTGTTTCATCCCTTTCCGGGCGGTATTCCATTGCTCGGCATGAGGGATGGAACTTGACGTTTAGTGCTGTTGGGTATCAACCGCGTATTGTTCCTGTCAATGAAAAAACACGCAGCAAGCTCAATATTGAGTTGAAACCAGACAGAAGACAATTAGCTGAGGTCACAGTAAAAGCTTCGAAACGTCGGTACAGCCGTAAAGATAATCCGGCTGTAGAGTTGATGAAGAAGGTGATTTCAGCCAAAAAGCGTACTGACCTTGCCCGCCATGATTTTTATCAATATAATAAATATGAGAAACTGACACTTGCTGTAAACGATCTTACTCCTCAGCAACTTGAGAACAAACCTTTTGCAAAGGCTCCATGGCTTGTTGAACAGGTAGAGTCGTGCATTTACAATCAGAAACTTATATTACCGATAAGTGTTGATGAAACCGTATCACAGAAAATTTACCGGAGGCATCCCCATGACGAGAAAGTCATTATACGAGGACAGCAGTCAACGGGGGTAAACGATTTATTTCAAACAGGAGACATACTTACTATTGCAATGAAAGACGTCTTTACTGATGTCGATCTCTATGATGACCAAATACGGTTGTTACAATATCCCTTCACTTCGCCTATCGGAAAAGATGCTATTTCTTTTTATCGCTATTACATAGAAGATACTCTGGCCATTGGGCGCGATTCATGTATTCACATCCATTTTCTTCCTAACAATCAACAGGATTTCGGATTTAGAGGTGACCTCTATATTTTGAAAGATTCAAGTTATCATGTACGCAGATGTGAACTCACTATCCCTAAACGCAGCGATGTAAACTTTGTAGAAAACTTGCGGATAGAACAAGAGTATACTCGTCTTGATAACGGTGAGTGGGTGCTTACGCAGGACGATATGATTACAGAAATGCGATTTGCTAAATTCCTACAGAAAGTAATTGTCATACGTACGACCCGAATGAGTGAATATGATTTCGGAGAGTTGCCTCGTTCGCTTTTCCGGAGCAAAAGGAAAGAAATAAAGGAAGCAGATGCAGAGATGCGTGATGAAGCATTTTGGCAGCGTTACCGACAAGTAGGACTTACTAAAAGTGAGAATTCCATGGATGCTTTTATTAATCATATACGAAATATAAAAGGATTTAAATACTTTATTTTTGCAGCAAAAGCGCTTATTGAGAACTTTGTTGAAACGAGCAGTCCAAGTAAGATTGACCTCGGTCCGATGAATACTACAATTACCAGTAATTTTATAGATGGCTTACGTACTCGTATCAGTGCACAGTCGACAGCAAATCTCGACCCGCATCTCTTTTTAAAAGGCTATTATGCACGAGGTTGGGAAAGCCATAAGAACTATTACAATGCAGAGTTGATTTATTCGCTCAATAAGAAAGAATACTTGCCTCGAGAGTTTCCTAAGCGCACGCTTTCGATTAAGTCGACCTACGATGTCTGTTCACCAAGTGACAAATTTATCCATACAGATAAAGATAACGTCTTCACTGCTTTTAAATGGGCAAGAATAGATAAGATGATGTTTTATAATCGGCAAGAAATCGGTTTCGAATATGAGCAG
>CAYFWG010000198.1:1625-1880 GCA_964346775.1 uncultured Mogibacterium sp. | reverse complement strand
GTCTTTTATTTGATCAATAATAAGCTGCCTGTGTTTAGGACATAAATTAGTTGATAAATAGTAAATCTTTCTATCGCACATTGAGTTTGACGTGCTGATGTCTTCATATATCGCCTTTGCAGTCTTTTTAGTGTTTACAATAACTAAAAACGATTCTTCAGGACACGAAAGAACCTCACTGGTAATCGACTCAATCCCAATCTCATTTCCTTCTTCCAAAAGATAGTATTCATTTCTGTTGAACATTTCTCGTTG
>CAYFWG010000198.1:0-1553 GCA_964346775.1 uncultured Mogibacterium sp. | reverse complement strand
TAATATCTCCATAAGAAATTTTATGCATTAGGGCTCCGGTATCTAAGGTCGGTTGGGTTGCTGTACAAAGCACCAAGCTAACATTCATCACAATTTTTAAGAAATTAAAAATCAGATTAAAATTGTAAGTTGTTTTCACAGGGTAAGACTGCACTTCATCTAGAATAATGACCGAGTTAATAAGAGAAGCAAATCGTCTCAGATTAGCTGATTTTCCTTTAATTAATGTATTGTAGAATTGTACTGACGTCGTCAGAATAACAGGTCCATCCCATGATTCTGTGAGATAGGATCTCATTGAAGCATCACGTTCTTCCAGCTTTGATTCATCGGGAGAAGGACCATAATCTGCCAAAGATGGGCTCTCAACTATATTAGAATGATGTTCAAGGATATCTTCATCATCTAAAACATCTTTTATATGCTTCGCATTCTGCTCTAGAATTGAGAGAAAAGGGGCAACGTAGATAAATCGGCTCCTATCCTGATAGAGCATTTGATGAACTGCATAGCGCAAAGATAGGTTTGTCTTCCCGCTCCCCGTAGGCAAATTCATTCTATAGATACCGGGACCATCTTTCATGCCTCTCTCTTTGGCCTGGTTTGCAATATCAGTACGAATTATATTGAGATCCGTTTTAGGATTCTGAAAAGATGCATACAACTGTTCTGTCTTATCGACATAACTCTTCTTTTTGGCCAAAAGATCCTCTGACTTGAATGGATTTATTTGAATTGCATAAGAATTAATCGTATCTAAAATATCTGCCTGTCTTAATATGGATGATAAAAGACGTACATAAAGAGCATTGTAATAGGCATCTTCGACTTCAGAAAATTCCGGATTATTAGTATTCTCAGCAAGTTTCTTCATAACAGACATAAATTCATTGAAAGCTTCTAAAACAAGCTCCATAGTATCAATGCTGTATTTATTCTCCAGGTTCTTCAAAAAAGTCAAAACATCATCTTTATAATGATATTCTACTTCTTCATCGTACTTAAGCCTAAAAAATATCCTACTGCCATTTTCAGTAGGAATATCATATAAGCCATGATGAGAAGTTAGTACATAAGCATAGACTTCGAAGAAAAGCCCTATATTATTCATCTGCTCTTTAGAAAGCTCATTAGAAGACACAGAACAATATTCCATTAACAGATCAAATAGAACTTTTGCTCCGGCAGACGAATGATTAACCTTCTTTCGAGAATTTTTTTGTATTTTATCTTGAAATTTACGATCTGCTTTTCCGATATCATGAAGTAATCCAACCAAAAATGCGCTTTTGCCCAAACCTATGGAATGAGCTTGCTCTTGAGCCAGCTTGGCAACATTTAATAGATGATCATCTAAAAACTGTATATTTCCTGTTGCCGAATCATGATGCGCAATAACTTTGCAATCACACATTTGATTTACCTCACTGCAGCATTTTTATTAATATATCATGAGAAGAATTTTATTTTTAACTAAACTTTTCGAATATAATTCTACATTTCCACAACAAAAAACCCCCGAGGCCTAAACCTCGAGGGCAAATATGGTGGGC
>CAYFWG010000197.1:0-1896 GCA_964346775.1 uncultured Mogibacterium sp. | reverse complement strand
GTCATTTTCGGATTTGGAGGTCAGACTGTAGCCCTCATCGATAAAGAGAACGCCTCCGCGTGCCTGTTTTACAACCTCCTTTACTTTCAAAGCAGTATGTCCTACATAACCGGCTACAAGACCAGACCGATCAACCTCCACTAAATGACCTTTTGACAGTATTCCCAGATGGTGATAAATCTTGGCGATAAGTCTCGCTACAGTTGTTTTGCCAGTTCCTGGATTACCATAGAAAACCATGTGTTGAGTTATCGGCAATTGATCCAATCCCCTTTCATCCCTAATCTGACGTATTGAATTAAAATGAATCAATTGATTCACCGTGGCCTTCACATTATTTAATCCAATCAATCCATTCAATTCTCCCAAAAGTTCTTCGAGTGTTTCCTCTTCCTCATTAGATCTTGCCTTTTTGCCACTACTGTTTGTTCTATTACGAGATCCTTCAACAGTATGTTCCATATGTGACGCTTTCGTTGCCTCATCAGGCCCCTTGTAATTTGCCCTATAGAAGCTACGCATATTGTTTATATAAGTGTTTAAATCATCGTACTCGCATTGAGCAGCGTCTCGGTCACACGCAATAAATTCCTTACCTAAGGCTTCATATAGACATATGTATTTCTCCGCAAGAGACTGCCCCAGTTCTCCGTCCTTCTCATATATAGCATTATCCGTTTTCACTAATCTTTTAAGAACGAGTGGTGCTTTCTGCTCAAAAGATGTACTGTACAGATTGTCTTCTTCGATTTTTTCACACATTTCCTCCGGAGATATTTGCTCTTCGAAGTAATCCTTGATAAAAATAGCCTCCTTAACCTCTATGGATCCGTCTGATGCTGACAGATACAGAAGAAAATTGATAATTTCCTTCTTTGCCAGGTTTTTCATTCTGCTGGCAGTAACATGGTCTTCATCGCTCTTGTTCTCTTCAACTTTTGCAGCAACATCATATAATTCATCAACAATCGTTTTAATTGTGTTATCCATTCCCTTCGCCTCCTTATCTCTTTTTGCTAGGAGCCTTTACCGCTCCGTTATTTTTCTGGTTCTTTTTGGGAGCCTTTACACCGGAAACATCATCCTCATCATTGAGCTCATAGTCTGTATTCTTCGTATATCCAGTGATCAGATCTGTATGATGCCTTTCTGTGTTATCATCAATATACTTTTGCATCATCCCTAAGTATGTTTGCAAATCAGCTTCTTCGTTTTCATCCATATCGTCCATCGTTCTACCATTTGCCTCTATAAGCCCTGCGGCCAGAATTCCAAATATATTGAATAGAACACTCCCCAGTTCCTCATCGATAAAATCCGCCTGTGGTATTTCATATATTGCATTATCAAATGCCACAAATATCTGAAGAAGCAAAGGAACATCGTTTTCAAAGCGAGTACTGTACAAATCCTTTTCAATTATGATCTCGTTCAGCCTATTAGGAGTAATGTTTATATCAAGCAGATCACTGATATATCTGCATTCCTTCCAGGACAATACTCCGTCAGATGCTGATAAATATGCCAGAAAATATAAAAGATGTGTTTTTAAAGCCTTTACAAAAAACTCTTCTCCTTCAATATCTAGTTTCTCTTTTATTCCACCTGTTGCTTCCACAAGATTGCAGAGTTCATAAACTTTCTCTAATGATGACTTTACGCGACTTGCCTGAGCTACCATATATTCGATCCTCCTTCATATTGTTTCTTTTGCCTTATATGCCTATACTACCGCTTAAAAATCTTTATGTGGTCG
Organism: uncultured Mogibacterium sp.; assembly: GCA_964346775.1. Classification (GTDB taxonomy): domain Bacteria; phylum Bacillota; class Clostridia; order Peptostreptococcales; family Anaerovoracaceae; genus Crickella. The sequence goes on along the minus strand of CAYFWG010000197.1, from coordinate 140 downwards.
CTAAAAAAGCGACAAAAAAAGAAGCACCCTTACGGTGCCTCTTCCCATTCAATATCGTCCTCAATAGTCTTTAGTCTATCCATTGATTCATGGTAACGTCTTATTGCATCCTTCATGAGCCATTCTTCTCTGTCACCTAT
>CAYFWG010000196.1:337-1900 GCA_964346775.1 uncultured Mogibacterium sp. | reverse complement strand
GAATTGGGCCTTACCGAATATAAAGCGGACCTTCTGCCTCAGGATAAAGTCGGAGCAATAGAAGAGATTATTGAAGAAGTGAACCTGAGCAGCAAGGAAAAAAACAAAAAGGTGGTCTTTGTAGGAGACGGTATTAACGATGCTCCTGTTCTATCAAGAGCCGATGTAGGAATTGCACTTGGCTCAATGGGTTCAGATGCAGCGATAGAAGCTGCAGATATAGTTATCATGGATGATGACTTAACAAAGATCTCCGATTTGATCCGAATAGCACGAAAAACAGTCGGTATATCGAAGGCGAATATAGTATTTGCACTGTCGTTTAAGACTGCGATACTTATACTGGGTGCATTCGGTATGGCAAACATGTGGATGGCTGTAATCGCAGATGTCGGGGTAGCTGTTGTTTGTATTCTCAATTCGATGAGAATGTTGACTTTTAAGTAGATGCATTATTCATAAAGTATAGTGTTCATTGTGATATAATAGCGGAGGAAGTATATTTCCTTCGCTTTTTTTATGATTAATATGATTTTTAATATATAGGTGATATGCTGTGGCAAGAAGAGACAGATATATTGAAAAACAACAAAATACAGGCAGTTCACAACGCAATAAACCGAAAAAGGGGTCTAAGAGTACCAAAACTGGAAAGAAGAGAATCTTCAAGAAGGTTTTCATAACCCTTATTCTTGTGATGCTACTTGGAACGATAAGCTTTGGCGGATATGCAACATATTGTATTTACAAGGCACCAAAGATTCAGACAGACAAAATATATACGAATTTGGCGATCAGTACCAACGTATACGATGACAATAATAAGCTGATTGAGATGGTTTACGATTCGGAAAATAGGAAGATATCCGAATACAAGGATCTTCCTGAGAATCTCAAAAACGCCTTCATTGCAGTTGAAGATAAAACCTTTTGGAAACATCATGGATTCAATTTCAAGAGGATGATTGGTGCAGTCCTGGGTATATTTAAGGGGGACAGAATAAGCGGAACAAGCACTATAACTCAGCAGCTTGCCAGAAATGTATTCCTCCCTGAAGTTAAGAGCGAGAGAAGTATCAGACGTAAGATAGTCGAGATGTATTACGCATATGAGATAGAAAAGACGATGTCTAAAGAAGAGATATTGACGGCTTATCTCAACACGATATATCTCGGTTACGGTTGCTATGGAGTTGAAACAGCATCGAAAGCCTATTTCTCAAAAGATGTCAAAGACTTATCTCTTCAGCAATGTGCAGCTCTTGCCGCACTCCCTAAGGCACCTACGGAATACTCCCTCCTGACGACCGAAAAAGGTGAACAAACCGTCAAGATTACAAAAGGTTTGTATGCCAACGATGCTTCCAAAGACAGAAGGGATTTAATATTGGCTCTGATGGAAGAACAGGGATACATAACTGCCAAAGAACGAAAGAAAGCGACTATGCCGGTTGAAGGATTCATAAAAGCCGGAGAGGATCCGCTAACAGGGAAGTCAGCATTCAAGGATTACCTTCTCGAAACGGTAAAGAATGACCTGATGAAGAAATACGACATAGATGA
>CAYFWG010000196.1:0-327 GCA_964346775.1 uncultured Mogibacterium sp. | reverse complement strand
TGAGCAAGAAGCGATAAGCAGGCTATATACCAAAGGTCTTAACATATATTCGACAATAGATATACAGGCGCAGAAGGCGATAACTGAAGAGTTCAGCAAGTCAGCAAACTTCCCAGAAGCTACAAAGAGCGGTGCAAAAGTTCAATCCGCCATGGTAATTACCGAAGTAGGTTCCGGAGAAATTAAAGCAATGAGTGGAGCGAGAAAGGCAACGGGGGAGAAGCTATTTAACAGGGCGACAAACCCACGTCAGCCAGGCTCGGCGATTAAGCCTCTGTCTGTATATGCACCCGCCCTTCAGAAGAGTCTCGAATACCAGCAGGAAGG
>CAYFWG010000195.1:1408-1906 GCA_964346775.1 uncultured Mogibacterium sp. | reverse complement strand
AAGCGCAGGTTCACGATCAAAGTATTGCGGGAGTGCCTAAGCGCCTCCCATGCAGCCTTATTTATTCTATTGTGATTGGTTTCCTGGTCGCTCATCAACAAAACTCCATTACTTTTTCAATCATAGCGCGACGAAAGGAATGCCTTTCTTTATTGCATATTCTTCTGCATAACTTCCTGACGGAGCATAGATCGTCAGGTCTTTGCAAGGGTCAAATGCCAAATCACTTATACTGGACACACTATTAGGGATCACGATTCTTGTCAGACTGCTGCAATCCGCAAATGCTCCTGCTCCTATACTTGTCACGCTATCCGGGATAGTAACGCTTGTCAGGTTGCAGCATTCACCAAATGCTTCAGCCCCGATCTGCGTAACACTATCCGGGATCGTGACACTCGTTAAGCTTGCGCAACGGTAAAATGCATCTTCTGCAATACTTGTCACACTGCTCGGAATAGTAAGATCTGTTACCAATTCCCCCTTGATGTAAAGGTC
>CAYFWG010000195.1:928-1398 GCA_964346775.1 uncultured Mogibacterium sp. | reverse complement strand
CAGCCTAATGATTTCCCGAAATATCGGTCAGATTACTGCAGTTATTGAATGCATCTCTTCCGATAACTGTCACGCCTTCAGGGATCACAACGCTCTTCAAACTGCTGCAAAAGCAAAATGCTCTATCAGCAATGATTGTTACGCTCTTTGGGATCGTAACGCTTGACAGGTTGCTGCAGTCTCTGAATGCCTCTATTCCGATGCTTGTCACACAATCAGGGACCTCCACTGTGGCATCAGTACTGTTACAACGGACAAGTACTCCGTCCCGGATTTCGAAGTCATTGATATTACTCATATTTCCGCCCTTTCTTCTATGTATGCTTGCCTTTTAGAATTTTTTGTATTTAACACCCTCAAAATCACTTTCTCTTATCCCTATCTTCTTAGCAAATTGCGCTAATAACCCGGGAACAAAGTTTTCTCTGCAGAATGCCTCCACTTCATCACTGCTGGTGAATTCAGGAATG
>CAYFWG010000195.1:0-918 GCA_964346775.1 uncultured Mogibacterium sp. | reverse complement strand
ACCGGTTCAGCAGGAGTTTTTGGTTTCTCAGCGGCTGTTTTCCTTGTCTTTTTCGGCTCTTTCTTCACCTCTATTTTTACCTTTTCCTTGACAAGGCCTATCTCTGTGAAATACTCAAGAGCCTTTTTCCCGTAAGCTTTTTCCGGCCATGTCTTGATTCCGATAATACCTTCAATATCTTTGTTCTCATCTATCAGCTGTGCAAGCGAAGATGGCACTTCTTTTACCTCGTATCTTTTCTTCAACTCCTCGACTAAAGCCGCTAGTTTTTCTATGAACTCATCTTGCCTATCTGCTGCAGCGCTCTCATTACTTTGAAAAACACCTTTCTCTTTCAGAAAACTGTTGAATGACATTCCGAAGAGCTCTTTAGCTTTGTTCTGCAAGCTCTTGATTTTTGGAGCGAGATCTGGGTTTTCTTCCTTAAGTTGATCAATGGATGTTACAAATCTGTCGCCTTCATATCTGGAAACAAGCTCTTCAGCGATGGCCATTGCATCATTTGTCGGTCTCCCGGCCTTTCCCTGTTCAACGGTAAACCCATATGCAGCAAGAAACTCGTCTCTTGATTCGTAACCAATGTTTTTATAAAGACGTGTTATTTTCTCATACCATTTTTTATGATCCTGCTGGAGTCTGACTAAGACTTTATCCGGATATGTCTCATTGAGGCTTGTAAGGAGATTATCCAGAACTCTCTGTTCTGATGCCGGTACAGGCAGTTTGTTTATTTCATTACTCATTTTTATATCCTCCACTCAATTGCATCTATACAGTCTGTTCAATCAAGCACGAATGCATCCATTGGATCGAAATCAGAGAAGTTCTCATTCTTATAATTCAGCAAGATCGCCTGCACATTATCGCAGTTGTTCTCGCTTGCGATCTTAATGAAGTCCATTATCTGTGCGAGCGTAT
>CAYFWG010000194.1:0-1936 GCA_964346775.1 uncultured Mogibacterium sp. | reverse complement strand
CATGAAGGTGATGCCACATGGACGTGGCGTTTATCACCTTCCTCAAGCCTCCTCGCTACGCTGCGGGGTCTTGAGGCTCGCGCTTTTCCCGCTGGAGTCCGCCTTTCGTTACGAGCAACAAGCTACATGACATCTTAACTTACTTTCTACACACGTATTATACGTGAATAAATAATCGATGGAGGTTTTACATATGACAGATTGTATTTTTTGCAAATTGGCAAACGGAGAGATTCCTACCGATATGGTTTATGAAGACGACAAAATTGCGGTTTTTCGTGATGCTTCTCCACAAGCACCTGTTCACATGTTGATGGTTCCGAAGATTCACATCGCTTCCTTGGATGACCTCGGGGAAGAGCATGCCGATCTTGCTGCTCATATGCTTTGCACGATAAAGAAGGTTGCAGCTGCAGAGGGACTGGAGAATGGATATAGATGTGTCATCAACACAGGTGATGACGGACAGCAAACTGTAAAGCATCTCCATATTCATATTCTAGGCAAACGCCAGCTTCAGTGGCCACCGGGCTAAGACTGGTGGGAAGGTTTTGTAGCAGACTCTCAATCGTTTGAAAAAGTTATTTTAATAACGCTTAACATGGCTAATATATAGAAGTATACTGAATTTATATAGTAGTTATTTGAATTAAACGAAAGAGAGGAGTTGCTATGGATTGGAAGAAAATAGTTGTAGCAGGCGGTGGAGTTCTGGGAACTCAAATTGCTTTTCAAACAGCATACTGCGGCTTTGATGTAACTATATAGCTAAGAAGTGAAGGAAGTATAGGAAGAACCAAGCCGAAACTAGATGCCGTTTATAATACCTACGTACAGACGATTGAGAAAATGGATACTCCGGAAGGAAAGTCTCCTTTCGTTTGGGCTAGAGGAATAGCAAATACAGAAGACTTCGACAAAGAGGCTTGCCTTGAGAAGGCAAAGAAAGCTTACGAGTCCATCAAGATCGAGCTCGATATGGCTAAGGCAGTTGAAGATGCCGACCTGGTAATCGAGAGCATGGCAGAGATCAAAGATGAGAAAATAGCATTCTACGAGAAGCTGGCACCTTTGCTTCCAGAGAAGACCGTTTTGGTAACGAACTCGTCTTCGATGCTTCCATCGACTTTCACAGAATACACCGGAAGACCTGAGAAATATCTCGCTTTGCACTTCGCAAACGAAATTTGGAGAAACAATACTGCTGAAGTTATGCTCCAGGCGAAAACGGACATGAAGTATTTCAGCGAGGTAATTGAATTCTCCAAGCAGATTCGCATGGTTCCTCTGCCGATAAAGAAAGAAAAAGCAGGATATCTTCTGAACTCACTTCTGATACCTTTCCTGGATGCTGCAATGGACTTGTATGCAACGGGCGTATCGGAGCCTGAGTTTATCGACCTTGCTTGGAAGCTTGGCACGGGAGCTCCTGTAGGACCGTTCCAGATCCTCGACATCGTCGGACTTACGACAGCTTTGAATATTTCTAAGGCAAAGGCTGAACATCCTGAGATCATTGAGTCAATGCACTATCCTGAAATAGTTGAGCTTCTACAGAAGTATATGGATGAAGGAAAGCTTGGCAGAAATGCAGGCGAAGGATTCTATAGTTATAAGTAGCATAAAAGGGGTTATCTCTACGGGGATAATCCCTTTCTTTTGCTTGTTTTGCGCATAATATTGGAGAGAATACTATATAAAGTGGTATATATCCCGAAATATGCACAATTTATAGGTGTTCAGGAAACCCGTGAAGCCGTGTTAAAGGCGAGATCTTCCGAAGGCTTGAAATTTGCGAGTTTTGTTCTTCAGTTTATCCAATAATCCGCTTTATTTTTTTAAAAAACTCCTTGCATTACTTTAAACCATACTATATACTTTAACAGCTTGTTAATGCGAAGACGCAGGAAGTTACCGTGCTATCGGATAATTTCTG
>CAYFWG010000193.1:1588-1938 GCA_964346775.1 uncultured Mogibacterium sp. | reverse complement strand
GAGGAAGTGTACGTATCCCTAGATCGTCGTTGTCTATAGAGGCGGCTTTATACATTCTTTCTAAACTGTCTAGAATATCATCTGTCTCTTCCATTGTTTTTAACATCTCCTTTGCTATTTGGGGATATCTTTGTAGGATATCGCGTCGACTATCCATCCAAGACACTATCCGGTCACGTTTAATTTTGAGAGAATCCAACTTCGCTCGAAAATCTTCATCCATGGGCACTCCTACTATAAATTATCTTCAGCGACTGGAGTTGGCCCAGTTTGGCCTTGATAATGTCCTCGCTTTCCATAAGGCCTATGAGAAGGATTATTCATAGCAAAGAACGCTATCTGACCGGTCC
>CAYFWG010000193.1:0-1578 GCA_964346775.1 uncultured Mogibacterium sp. | reverse complement strand
CCGCATACCTTCACTCATCTCGATCGGCTTTCCAGACACGTTCAAGATCTCTAGAGTCAATTCTCCCTCGAACCCGGGATCTATGAAGCCAGCTGTAATATGCGTCATCAGACCCATTCTTCCCAGCGAGGAAATTCCCTCAAACCGAGCGGCTAAATTACCTGGAAGCTTGATGATTTCCCGAGTATGGCCTAGAACCAATTGCCAGGGGGGTAATTTTCCGAACTGTTTCCAAGAGGTTTTTCGATCCTCGTCTGGAATATAAACCATCTCTCCCAAGGTAAGGTCATAGGACGCTGGCTGCACCCGCATCATATCGAAGGGTGTTATCAGATCTCCATGTTCGCCGTTATACATGGCGATGTCATAATCACTAAGAATCCCCCGATACTCTCCGTAATTGGTTGGAACGTGAAGAAGGGATGTCTTCACACCTCCAGGTTGTACGTATTCCATACCATCTCCATTATTTCATACCGATACTTCATACCAAGCTCTATGTAGGAATTGATAAAGAAAGCCGCACCTTCTTTATCGTAAAATACGGCCCTCTCGACAAGAACTCCGTTAAGATCGGTTACTTTAACGGTTATTGATGATCCTCGATTCTTAGGAGCATCCCCAAGCAGTTTCTCAATATTGAATACGTTTACGTCTGGCTTATTCATCAGACTCCTTTTTCATTTCATCATATTTCTGGAGAAATTCCGCTATGGCCTCTGAGTAGAGGAGCTGTTGAACAACGTCGTTCTCCTCAGGCTTCGATATCGTCGCGTTTATTTGGTTGTTCGCCGCGGTAAGGTTTTCGTTTAGACCATCAATGTTGTGGTTCTTCTTCGCCTGATCGGCATGTTTCAAAGCTTGCTTACGAAACTCCTCTTTCTTTTCATCATATTTCTGAACGCTTCGACCAATCCATAGAGCGATACCAAATCCGGTAAAGACCCCTCCGGTAAAAATCAAAATCCCTGTTAACGCTTTCCGATTCTTTTTCATGTTTTTCATCCTTAATGAAAATATAGACACCGCGTTAGCAGTGCCTATAGTTTGGGTTTAGTTTTGAGACTTTTCCAGTTTTTGAAGCTTCTTCTTATGTGTCCACTCGCTAATCAGTTCGATGATCAATCTGATAATCGTTTTTACTACAATCAGCATAGTGAGATCGTAAAGCCATGTCCTGGTTTCTTTTTTCATTTCTCTCTCCTTATTCCTCATTATAGTCCATGTTTGTTTGGCGAAAGAACGGAATATGTAATAGGACTTAATCCTCCTCAGAGATCACCGGAATTGAAGTACGTGGAATATTGGCATACTTCTTCTCGATTTCATTCTCCTCTAAGACGGCATACATTGACTGCAAATATGCCTTCACACCAGACTTGGTTTCGCTCTTTGTTTTGATCTCCCATTCATAGGGATTGATGACCAAATCGATCGTTTCGAAGTCTGCCCAATCGAGAATATTCAACTCGTCCTCGGGGACATCGCTTCGACCAGCACTGGTAATTAACACAACCTTCGCCGGGCGAGGACCCTTCATGTTCACAGTTACCTGCAAATATGGATCCGGCAAGTCAC
>CAYFWG010000192.1:0-1945 GCA_964346775.1 uncultured Mogibacterium sp. | reverse complement strand
GTTTTAAACTTATGGATCACTCAATATTTATCGAGACAATAGAATATTTCGGAATAGCATTTGCAAGTGCGATATATCTTATTGTGATCAGCAAATTCCTTTTGCCTACAATTATTCGTAAACCTGTAGACTATTACGATGCAGACGAGATGAATGAAGATAGAAAACTTGTCGACAGAATGATAAAGGCAATCGATGGTAACTCTGTGACTTTTAAGGATCTGGATATTAAGCAGGAAGCTGAAGAACTTCCTCTTACAGGCGAAGATATGGAACAGATAAGAACGATGATGGAAAGCGTCTATCACGAGATGGAGCCCGACATATACAAGGAACTTCACAAAAAAATACGTAAGAAGCGCGAGAGGAAAAAATCAAGAAAACCTTCATACAAGTGGAAACGAGAAGAACTTATAGAAGAAGCGAACAAGATGGGAATTGAGATCCCAGAAAAAGCCACAAAATCCGCTATATTGGACCTTATTAAAGAGAAGAGCGAATGACAGAAGTTATAATCCAATCTTTAGAGAATATTATGCATCCCGGACTGATAATGATGGTTTTCGGTGTCTTTGTAATTTTCTTACCGGACTACCTGAGAAAACCGCTCACTTTGGTTGCACCTATATTTGCGACTTTTGCATTCTTTGTAATTCCTTCGAACAAGAACTTTGTTTATACAATTGGAGATCTCTTTACTATCAAACTCGTCAATCTCGACGGCCTCGCTTACGCTTTCATGCTGGCGTTTTGCATAATTTCTATTCTGGCGGGAGTTTATAGTTACGGAACGCAGGAAAAGATAGAAAGCGGTATGTCTCTAATATATGCCGGAAGTATGATGTCGGTTATACTCGCGGGAGATATAATTTCCCTTATCGTATTCTGGGAAATTGCGGCAATTGCATCAGCATATCTTGTTTATGCAAGACACAGTTTGAGGTCGAGAAGAGCTGCTTTCAGATACCTCCTCATGCATGTTTTCGGCGGGAACATGTTCCTTGCAGGAATTCTCATATATGAAATCACATATGGTAATAATATTGAAAATATAATGCACGCCTACGGACAGCCTGAATTCTGGCTGATATTTATAGGCGTTGCTGTTAATGCTGCTATACCTCCTCTGAATTCTTGGCTCTCAGATGCATATCCCGAGTCGACGATGGGAGGTGCTGTATATCTGGGTTCATTTACAACCAAGGCTGCAATGTATGTAATGCTGAGAATGTTTGCCGGATGGGAAGCCCTGCTTTGGATTGGTGCTATTATGGCCGTTTATGGCGCATGTATGGCAATTATGGAAAACGATATTCGAAGGCTACTTTCATATCACATTGTGAGCCAGCTAGGAATGGTTATTGCAGCTATAGGATGCGGGGGTACCGCAGGCATAGACGGTGCAACAGCTCATGCGATTACCAACATTATTTTCAAAGGGACCTTGCTTATGGGTGCAGGAGTTATAATCTACTCCACAGGACAAAGAAAGATTACAGATCTTGGCGGTTTGTCTAAGAAAATGCCTATAACTTCTATATGCTTCTTAATATCATCTCTTGCGATCGCAGGACTCCCTGGACTTTCAGGATTCGTCAGCAAGGCTCTTGTAACTTCGGCTGTGGGAGAAACGGGCAATCATATAGTTGGACTTCTTCTTACTGTTGCAGGGGTCGGAACATTATTGTCGATAACGTTAAAGATAAACTACTATGTTTTCTTCGGGACGCCGGAAGACAAAGTAAAATCTCTCGAGGTGAAAAAACCGAAGCCTACTATGACTATCGCAATGATACTGGGTACTGCTTTGTCCGTAGTGATAGGAATTTTCCCAGCTCAGTTCTACAGCCTGATGCCTTATGCGACGGATGTTAAACCTTATACATTAGGTCATGTGATGGAATACATAGCGATATTCGTTGGAGGAACGATACCGTTCTTTATG
>CAYFWG010000191.1:0-2004 GCA_964346775.1 uncultured Mogibacterium sp. | reverse complement strand
CGGAGAGCCGCGGCTATTTTACCGTGCAGTTGCGGCTCACCGAGCGGAATATACAGTCAGGCGTGTACGAGATGTACTACACAGAGCTCGCGACTGGGCTGCGCCGCGGAGAGTTGCTCGGATTAAAATGGGGAGACATAGATTTCAAAGATAATGTCATCCGCATCCGCCGACAGGTGGCGCGGATAGATGGAACCGTAGTCGAAGCTCCGCTGAAAACTAAGAACGCCTATCGGAGTGTGGCAATAACGCAGGACGTGGTAGATATGCTGAAGCAAAAGAAAGTCGACGATAACGGCAGGAGTGAATATGTGTTCAGCTCCGAGACCGGCGGGCCAATCTCACCGGACAGCGTACTGAATATGCTGCACCGGGTGCTCGACCGTGCGGGACTGCCGAGGCTTCGCTTCCACGATCTTCGTCACACATTTGCAACCCTGGCTCTGCAGAACGGAGTAGACATCAAAACCGTCTCCGGAATGCTCGGTCACTACTCCGCAGGCTTCACGCTCGACACATACACCCACGTCACGACGCTCGCGCAGACCAAAGCCGCTGAGACGATGGGCGGACTGCTTGCTAACGCCGCGAGGTAAAGCAAAAAAGTGGATGGAGAACTATACATTCTCTATCTACTTTTGTTTGTTTTTATTCGCTTGCGGCGCTCTCGATTCTTTTCAAGGATTCAAGTGCGGACGCATAACCCCTATCAGCGAAATCTTTATACTCTCTGCATATAAAGTCCTCATTGTTTTCGGGGAGCTCAAGCAACCATGGTGAATACAACTCACCAGAAGCTGCACGATTCAATAACACAGTACAAATGTCAGATTGCGTGAAACAGAATCGTTCTACATCGTATAAGTCTGCAAAACCTATATGCAGGCAAAGCCACACATACTCAGGAGAATCTATATCTATATTTAATTTTTCAGCAGCATACTTATAAATATCTTCTAATTGTATGTGAGGATCTGTTTTTATAATGACAAGACCAAATCTATAGTCCATGGGAACATCAATTTTAGGCTCAAAGAAATCATATTCTGTTTGAAATTTATTGTGGATATGCTTATATATTTGAACTATTCCGTCTGCCAGCCGAGCGGTATCCGCCTCTATTGCACTATCACAGAGAATCCGAGAATCAATTTTAGGAGAAAATGATTTGCTATCAAAAAAGACAACACAACTGTCTTTCTTTGCCATAACATCGGCAGTTAGGAGATTGTGTTGATGCCCTACAGAGTATTGCTTCTCAGGAAGAACCTCATCAAAGGCTTTACTTGCACATATTATCTTGAACAAATATGCCTCGATCACTTCTTTTCCGATAGTTTTTTTGCAAATCATTACGTCCATCAGTAAGCCTGAACAATAGAGATGAAGTTATAGATTGCAAAAGCAAGTGTGGTAGTGGAAGGTAGATTTCCTCATTGTCAACTATAAATGGGTATGAGCACGAAGGACGCAAGCAATAGTTATAATCCCTGTAATCCGGCGTGATTTCGTTTAGCTTGGATATGTAATCATCTCGCGAGATGCAGAGGTTATTTATTACTTCTGGATACAACCTATATAATGTGGTAAATTCTTTTGGGGAGATACCTTCTTTGAGTATGCTATAGGATAACCATACACCCAACGTAGCAGAAAGAACTTCTTTGTAGCTGCAACCAAATTTTTCGCGGAACACAGTGGGCATATCAATTCTGTCATTAGAGAAATTAAAAAAATAATTATATCTAAAAAGCTTGTAGATATGGTTCTCCTGTATTTCAAGTTGTGTTAGTCCAGCCGAGATTGCAAAATATTTTATCAATGCAGGAGTTCCTACTGAAGCACTTATTTTTGGAGGTATATACTTGCGTATGCAGGAGATTATATCTAAGGAAACATGCTGATTTCGTCCATCAAAAGAATTACTGCACCATTCACAAGAAATTGTTGAAAGACTAACTATTAAAAGTCAAGCAGAAAAGAAAGAGAAAGAATCGGATTGGT
>CAYFWG010000190.1:0-2006 GCA_964346775.1 uncultured Mogibacterium sp. | reverse complement strand
CAAAACATCAAAAACGGGAGTATCCTCTTGTTGCGTGAAGCAATTGTACGATTTCAGAAGCTATTCTTTCATGTTAACTTTACAGAGCCTATTTCCTCTATTATAACAGAAAAACAACCGCGATTCAATATTAAAGAAATAAGTTCTGCAAATAAAGAAATTGTTAGCAAAAGAAAATCCCGGACTGGAATGAATCCAATCCGGGGGTTTTTATCAATGCTCATCATAACCAAAACATCATTCACACCAGACAACAGTGCATAACCGCTTGGCTTCTTCGTCAGTAGGATATCGCAGCAAATTATTATCAGCAAGCCAATAAAGAACAGCGTATTGTGGATAAGCCTGATATTTCAAATAAATGCGTTCATCCTGAGATATAAATGGTGGAATTTCTTTCTCAATCGCTTCGGAGAATCCTTCAATGAAATCAGCAAAAAGCATCTCTCCTGCCTCTTTTTGAATAATATCAAGCACAGACTGTAATTTTCTATACTCCTCTTTGTCAAAAAAGGGAATCAATAATTCGGATTTTTCATTTTCCACTTTCGCATAACCTTGCTCAACAAAAGATGTGATAATCGCTTTATCATACTCGTTTGGAATTTCGCTGGATTTAATCAAAGAAGCTACTCGCCTGATCCCACGCAGATCTCCGTTTGGCGATCCAAATTCACGCCATGGAATGCCTATTTTAATTGTAGCATAGCCGTCATATTGCAAAGAGTGTTCATCTGAATCCGAGCCTCTGGTTTTTATACCATTCCCGTTGGATTTTTCTTTGAAATCAATTTCTTCCGGCGTAAATCCATCCGGCAGTTCTTCATCCTTGAATCCGGCGAAAACCCAATGCTGTGTACCGTCTTTTCTTTTTGGCGTGTCTATTTGGATATGGTTCTTACTTAACACCTCATTAAGCGATGAATAATACCATTTTTGTAAAGATAGAGGTATTAATGCCCACAACAAAAAGTCACGGTCGAGATTGGCTCCGACAAATCCAATATCGCAAATTTCATCTAAATGTGCCCGAAAAGCCGATATAATCTTCTTCGCATACGGCTCTATATTGTGCAGCTTATATTTTGCAATTATTAAATCATGCCGCCTTGTATGAATAAAGAAATTTGTTTGGTATTTATTTTTGCTCACTGTTTTCAGATAATCCATATACAAAAGATCATTTATCAACGGCTCAATATAAGCAGCCGCCACTCTTAGAGTTCTGGATAATTCTTCAATGGTGAGTGCCGTGCCATAACAGGCAATGCAGATGTTATCCACCAGAGGATTATGCACTATACCGTGCATATTCATGTCATTCGACCAACCATCATGACCACACCAAAGACGTTTGGGTTGATAACTTAAATTTTCTTCCATTTCTATCCCCACTTTCAGTTTTTTCTTGATTTCGGATAAATGCCATCGGACGGTAGAATGCGGAATGTCTAATTGTTTTGCAATTTCATCTCCGGTCTTATTTTCATAATAAAACAATAAAGTGATTTGGCGATGCAATGCAGTCAAATAAGCGATTTCGATTCTTAATCTTTCAATCAATTGACTGTTTGCGGCATCCTCTTCAACATCTTGTCCACTACTGATATCGAGAAAATAGTCAATATCAAGATTATTCCAATGCTTTTTATTGTTTCTTAAAAATTTCGACCATGTGTAACAGGAAACGGTATAAACGAATCCGTCTAAATCTGTTATACTCTCATGTTTTCGTAATGAATCTGCCAGAGAACATAGTATTTCTTTCATCAAATCTTCGACTTGATATGTATTCTGTTTTTTAGAATACGCAAAACCTAAGATTTTCTTGGCATACTGTTTTATCATTTCATTACTCAGTTCCGTTGCTCTCACCGTCCTTTGAAGCGCTTCATAATACAAGTACCAATAATGGGGATTTTGTTGGGACATATTTTTAAAATAATTTATTTTAGTGTCCCCTGAATAACAGCCCTTTACGCTGCCAAGCAATCAAGCAACACGCT
>CAYFWG010000189.1:0-2014 GCA_964346775.1 uncultured Mogibacterium sp. | reverse complement strand
TTTTATTTATTAAAACTTCTTGGAATATTCTGAAAATATTCCGAAATTAAATACCACTCATCTATTATAACAAAAACACCGCATTACCACCTAATATTTTATCAAATATTAGTGTTTGCGATGTGTTTGATTTGAATATTGATTTTTAATTTAAGAGCTAAACACAATGACTTCTTATTTCTGTGCGAACCTCTATTTGCGAACTACAATGCGCCAGAATTTGTTCCCGTCTTTTTCATAGTCCACAACTTCTATATCGTTCTCTTGGCAATATTGTGGCAGATTTACTGTTGCTTCTGGGCAAGTGAACTCAACTTCTATCTCCTGACCTTTTTCAGCATCTGCAACAGCTTTCTTGAGTTCGATTAGCGGAATCGGACAATCCATCCCTTTAGTATCGATTTTAATCTTATCCATTTTGTCTCCTTTTGTTCCTTGTCTTATAGTGATGAAATTAAATTTTATTGTTTTCTATCTATGAGAAATATCCTCGTGCCCGTCCATATCCCCAAAGCGAGGAAGAGGAATGCATACCAGGATTTTAGGGAAAGCTGAGCCGTTCCGACAAAACCATTTGAGAGAAGGCACCCAAGTCCCATTACCGCACCAGCGCCCATCAAAGCACTGCCGATTATCGATCTTAGAAGCACTTTCTTAGGTGGAATAACTATCGAAAACTCCTCGCTTACGAGTGTCGTGATGAATACACCTATGACGACACCCAAAACAAGTAAGCTTCCCCAGCCGAATGTTTGATCGTAATAATTGCACCCGCCTGTTATATAGGTCGGATCGGTTATAGCGTAAACCCACGAGAACAAAGGTACTGCGACAGAAAAACCGTAATGCCTTCCTATCTGTTCACTTACAAAAAACGTGAGTCCGAGGACAATTCCTATACTTATCACAGCTGTTTCAGGCGACATTATCTTCTCTTTTATTATATATTTCAAGCCTGAATATCTGCTCGGAATCTTGAATTTCGGTTTGTGGTTTTTGCGATGCCGGAACATCATAAAATATGATACTACAACTATAAATCCCCAAAGCACCACCGCGAATACGGATGTTCGGATCGGTATATTGTCTGTTGCTGTTGTAATTCCCCTAAGGGCATCAGTAACAGGTACTCCCCCTCCTGCCGAGAAGAAATATCCTACGACGAGGATAACCGCAACGGATAACCATCCTATAACTCTTCCATCTCCGCATTTGACGAGTGTAGATGTGATGCATCCATTCATCATCACCGCACCTATTCCGAATATAAAACTTCCTATAGCTACAGAAACGAGAGAAAAAGGAGGAAGAAATGATGGTATTGTTATCAGTCCTGCTCTTCCAAGAAGCTGATAGATAAGTCCTTCCGTACTGATAATAGCTAAAATCAAAACGATATTATAACTTTCCTTCTCGAGATAAACATCTCTTATTCTTCCCGTAAAGCAAAATCTGCTCTTCTTCAGGATTATCCCGAATAATATTCCGACTAGAAGTCCAGATATTTTTATCACCTTGTAAATTATCTGCTTATCTTTAATATGCTTAAATATCCAACTACCCTGACCGCATATAAACACGCAGTCAGGGTGTTTGGTAATTCATATTAGATTAGTCATTGTCAGTATATTATACCGACTTGTTCATTATATTAGTTCTTTCTGCGACGAGCAATAACAGTTACGCCGATGCCCATAGCTGCAAGTAGTATGAGGCTCATGTATAGAACCATATGTGTCTCATCGCCTGTTTTTACTGAAGATGAACCAGCATCGCTACCATTACTATTACCGTTACCGCTTCCACCGTTCTCTTCATCTGATCCTCCAGCATTTTTGTCTGCTACAGAGAATGTGGTAGATACGGAACCGTTGTCGTTAAAGGAAACAGTGAGTTCATGGTTGCCTTCAGCCAAGGTGTTAAGATAAGCATCCTTGATGTTCAAAATAACACTTCCAGCTTCTGCAGTATATAGTTCTTCGCTTAGGATTACTCCATCTACAGCAACATCTGC
>CAYFWG010000188.1:1231-2021 GCA_964346775.1 uncultured Mogibacterium sp. | reverse complement strand
GCTGCAGGTCTGCCTTTCTTATTCGTTGTTTTATTGATCTCCATATTTTTTCCGCTTATCCGTGATGCGTAGGGCTAAATAATTATATTACTTTTTCTTCTTTAACCAAGGAAAGAACCAAGAACCTTCTAAATATTGTTGCGCCCTAATAACGGCATACTCCCTGGTATGTATGCGCAAATCGGACGGAATCTTCTCTATTATCTTCCCTTCTAATTCGTGGTCGTAATTCACTCCGCACTCTTTCAGAAGCTCATAAAGAGGATCATCGAAGAATGAAGCAAATATATGCTCCTGAGTGTCGAGATTCAGAAACTCGAACGAGCAGAAGGGATAATCAAGGAAGGCGTGCAATATCTTAAACATCTTTATTCTCCTCATTAAACTTAAGCTTAAGACTTGTCAATCTATCAGAAACAGACCACTTTGATCTTCCGATATAAGAAAGTGTAAATTTTTCTTTCTCCATAATTTCAAGTGAATTTAAGAAGTTACTATAAATATCTTTTATTTATCTTCATTCTCTATCTGCTCCAGCTTCATATATACCAGCGTATTCTTGTCGTAATACTGGCGAGGAGCAGCACAGGAATAATACTGGTTCTCACTCTCCTTGATACATAGCGCTGCATCTACGATACGTTTGCCGAAGCTTTTCAGGGCGTGAGTCTTGCCGATGATGGTGATACCAGACTGGTACACCTTACGAACCTCGACAGCAAAACGATGCAGGGCAGCCTTTGTATCCTTCTCCTCCTTCGTAACCTTCTCCAATACGTTCAGATGATCA
>CAYFWG010000188.1:0-1221 GCA_964346775.1 uncultured Mogibacterium sp. | reverse complement strand
AGGACGTGGGTTCCTGCGCAGCTCAACAACACCCTTTTTCTTGTAATTGATGCAGACGAAATACTCGCCAGGCTTCAAATTATCCAGATGAGCCTCCAGCAGGTCGTAACGCTGGAGCACATCACGGGGAGTGATGCTGATACTATCTTTCGTGGCAGAAGATGATGCCTGATTTTTAACATTCTCCATAAAAATCCGCTTCGCCGTGCTGCGGTAGGGCTGAAATATCTTAATTAATATTAATAATTCGTGTAAATTGATACACCGTATTGTTTTATTTCTTAAATTTGTACCGTCTTCGGAAGATTTTTAATCGTACCTTTATGGAATTGAAAGAGCAATAGCACTTCCGTTGACAGTCAGACTCTTCAAGGTCTGTGGATTTAAACGCTCTCACAGAGCAAAATTTCTACTATTGTAGATTCGAGTCGCCAGACTCGCGGTTGCCCCGGCTTAGGTCGGGGCTTTTTTATTCCGACAGTTCTTTCTTCAATAACCGAAATATAAGATTCTCTTCGTCTTCTCCGAGGTCCTTACACGCATGAGGCACCACCGTTGTTTTCATATTACCCTTATGGAGATAAATGATATTTGCGTTCTCGTTCCAAGTGCGAGGCTTATAGCACCTCTTCACCATTTCGGAGAATGATTTATTCTCCTTCTTTGCATAGTCGGTGTTCCAAATGTTCATAAGAGCAATGAGCTGCTTCCAACTTAATTCGTTCAACTCTATATTGCCATTTGCTTTTATGGTTTTCTCTAATATATTCTCCATAAGATTCCCGCTTGCCGTGATGCGGTAGGGCAGAATGGTTTATGTTATTTTTTGTGATTACCCACAGCCTCCATAAAGAGGCTGCAAGGCTTAATGATTAAGTGCATACTCGATGGCCTGCTCTGCATAATACTCCACGCCGAACTGCTTGGCGTACTTACGGAGGTCGGCTATTGAGATAGATGTAGCCTTATGGCCTATAGCTTCCTCGTACTTGTTCTTAAACTCCTGGGTGCCCGGTCGGCAGTTGCCAGCATTCAGCGAGTCGGCAAAGGTGATTTTCAGGCTGCCGTTCTGTTTCTCTTCCTCGCGTCTCTCGGCTCTCTTGCGCTTGCTCAATATGCGAGCCAGCTTCATGGCCCGGTGCTCCTCGTTGATGCGGACAGCCTCACGCAGACTCTTAGCCTCGATGTGCTCACCTCTTACAAGGTAGCCAGTATGCTTAG
>CAYFWG010000187.1:0-2047 GCA_964346775.1 uncultured Mogibacterium sp. | reverse complement strand
AGAACTTTAAGATTCTTCTGGAATATCTGTTGCCATGCTTCATAAGCATTCCCATCAGTTCTGTAACATCTACGTCTTTTATCAACCGTTGGACTTCGGCTTCTTGTTCTTGCGTCATTGAAAAACCTCCTTTTGTCTATAGTTAATTGTTCATACGTTCTTGATAAAATTTAAATCTGTGGCAAAATTACAACTTTTTACTCAAAACAAATCATTTTGAGTAAAATTTTAAAGTTAAACTTTGCTAATGTAACAATCTGTAAGCAATAAAAACGAAATCATCATAATATAAAATAAGGCGTAACCCATTACGAGTTACACCTTATTATATATTATATCCACTTGATGATGGTATCACCATGAAAACCTTTCTTCCAAACGAACCAAGCATAGCTTACAGCACTACCTCCTCCGTCCTTCATCCTCTGAAACTCTCCGTTCTTGGCACATAGCACTCTTCGGGAGAACTGGAGAACGTACTGAGGTGGATGCTTGCAGAATAGCTCATCATACCTCTTCTGACCTTCTAGGAAGGTGGTCTTCAAGAACATGATGCAAAGTCCATCGTCAGGAAGAAGTTCCAAGCTGTGCTTGATGAAATCCAGGGCATACTTGTATGGCGGATTGGTAAGGATGCAAGCACATTCGTTCGGAAGTTCGGTGGTTTCCAAGAAATCTCTTACTTCCCCATAGCCTCTATCCACAAGGTCGGTTGAGATTACTTCATGCCCGAAGTCTTTCAGACGGTCAGATAAGCACCCTGTCCCACAAGCACACTCCCATATCTTACGAGGAAGTTGTATAACTTTCACCAATTTATCAATGGCGATAGGGTCAGTAGCGTAAAAGTCGTTACTCTCACGTTCCTTGTCCGTGTGGTTGGATGCTCCCAAGGTCACGAACGTACTCTTTCTATTTCTTGTCCAATCCTTCATAGCCTATTCTCCTAACATAGAGTTTACCATCCCTTCGATAGCTTCATCGGTCATGCTTTCTTTGACAGAGGCATCACCGCCAATCGATTTCATCAGCATACCTATCCAAGGATTGTCACTTTCCATGGTGGATTGTATTTGCTCTTTATATGCGGCATAAAGCTCGCCCGATTCTTTGAACTCCAAAAGAACCGTGCGCAAGGCTTTTGTCACGTAGTTATCCACCAGCAAGGGATTGTCCCTTGCCGATGATAATTTTGTAAGAAGCACTGCCAGTGCTTCATGTAATTGTTTCTTCTTCATATTGTCTTATTTTTAAATTTCCAAAGTCAGCGACTTAGATTTCATTCTATATAAAAAAGTCTCGACCCCATATTATTATGAGCTTCATTACCATCGTAGGATAATATATTAAAACCTAATCCTGAATCATGATATTCTAATGCTCCTCCAATAAAAGGGTAACAAACAAGATTGCTTCTAATCCAAATCCTACCATCAAAATCATGGAGAGATTTTTCATCTGTAGATGCAAGTCTTGGACACATCAATGCTAAAGCTAATTTTTTTCTTATATCTTCTGATATATTGTCGTATGATTTATTACACTTAATACTAGCCCAACTCTGTATTTTATGGTCTGTAACTATGTCTTTAACTTCTGTGTCATATACTATTTCTCCATTCTCTGATGTGATATAAGCTCCAGTATCTAACCAATTTGATTCTTCTTTATCATAAGAATTATCTTCACATAAATAAATATGCCCGTTATCACTTTTTGCAAGATTACACCATTCGTGAAAAGCTCCAATAATATCAAAAATTCCCCATCTTGAGTTATTATGAGACCATTCTATTGGTTGAGAACCATTTACCCATTGTCCTCCATTAGGAAATTTTCCAGGTAAATAACTACTTCTACTTTCAACGCATTGCTCATGTTTAACAAAACTTCTACCATAGTCATTATTACATGTTGGCTTGTCTGTGTTATGGTTTAATGCTGTAAGAAATGAAATAAGACTTCTTTCCCATATAGTTTCCAAATGCCATCCTTGTCCTTTTTCCTTACACAGAGTTCTTGATTCCAAGAAAGATTTCGACGTAAG
>CAYFWG010000186.1:0-2050 GCA_964346775.1 uncultured Mogibacterium sp. | reverse complement strand
GCACCATATACTATGATTTGCTTTTCACTTAATGAGAACAAAGGCATGCTATCTTTCTCCTATCACTTATATTCGTTTTCACATATAGCAAGCATCATCGTTTATAAATAATGCTTTATAGCTATTACAATGCACTCTTTCCACTCTTAACCCATGCATCAAGTTCCGAGCACTTAAATTTCCACATTTTCCCAATTCTCTGTGCTGGAATCCCTTTATCTTTTTTTATCCACTCTCTAAGCGTTGCAGGGTTTACACCCAAGTATTCTGCTGCTTCCTCTATCCCTATCCAGGCCTCGGTTGTTTTTGCATGTGAGTCTTTCATCATAGATATACCTAACTAAAAAAATGCACAATATAACAAGTAGAGTATAGCAGAACAACCGTTTTCTTTCAACCAATTTATTGCAGTTTGATTCAGTTTAGTGTAGTTTGTTTAAATTTGTTTCATATGAGCTCTACCATAGAATATCAAATATATTGTCCAAAATAACGGACTCATACAAAAGTTCATTCAAAGAAATAACGAACCATACACCATACAGAAAGTTCTTTGAATTAAAAAAGCCCATCCATTACGGATGAGCCTTTAGTAGCGTTCCTATTAAATTAAAGGATTTCTACTTCATCTTCACTCGGTACTATACTTAGACTTGAACCGGTATCCCATGTCACCATAACAGATCCCAAGTCATCTACCGCAAGGATTGTCCCTTCTGTTCCTACCGGTGGGGCTTGAAAATCGTCCATTCTGATGAGTCGAATTCTCATACCAGGCAGAAACTTTTCTCTTGTTTTTTGAATTTCATCATTATTCTTCATCGCTACCCTCCTTACAGGCATTTTTTCACCAATCATTATGCCGTGATAAGAATTGTCTGTAAGCGGGGCAAAATGCACAGAATCGAAGGAGTTTAACTAAAAAAGGCACCCTTAAGAGTGCCTTCTTCAAGTATATTGGATTAAACAAGAATGGTTTTAAGTTGTTTGCTCATCAATTCCTGTCTTTTTTGCATGAACATCTCAAAATTCGACAATTCATACGAAATCCCTTCTGGTAAGAACTTTACATTATCCCTATTCTCAGGAATCTCAAGCCATTCTATCAGCGGCGTAGCATTTTTGGACTCATTTTCTCTTCCTTCGAGCAGTTGGAGATTGGCAAGTGTATTCCTTCTTCTCTTCCATTCTTCTTTTGTATCATCATCTATCACTTTCCCGTTAGGAAGAACCAGTTCTTTTATCTTTTCGTCTTCAAATCCTGTATATGGATGCATATGATCCTGATGGAAGCCTTTCTGACTGTATTTCAGATTGGGGTAAAGCAACGAAAGAAGCATAAATGTATATGCACCTATTTCATAGGTATCAAACATTGCATCTACTTCCTCTTCCGTATATCTTAGGGTTCTATCACCGGTAAATCTTACACCCTTAAGATTTTCCATCAAGAATGAATCACTCGGAACCTTCTTTAGTGCCTCCCTTATGCTTGTAAGTGCTGAATTAGATGCTGTACCAAAAATCTGCCTTACTTGAGCTCTAACAATGTACTCCCTAAGTACCGCAATACTTGTTGAATCATAATTTCCGACCTTATACCGGTAATAACCCCTCGGAGAAGCAGCCACATAAGATATGATATTCTCTGAATTGAATCCAAATTCATTCAGGAGATCAACTGTATCTTTTATAGCCTTTCTAATACCTTCCCAGTTATCTCTTATCAGCAAAACGCTTTCTTTTTTGAAGGTCTCCACTTTTAATGTAACCGACATATCAAGAACATACAGGCAAGTACGCATTATGAAATCGTTTGTAAACTTATAGCCTTCTCCGATCTTATTTATCTCTGCAAGAAGTTTATCAATTTCGTCTCTCGCTTTATCCCAATGTGAAACGATAGTTGAGAATAACAAATCACTCTTCGACAGAACTGTTCCGCCAGAGTTTACCCTAACAAATATATCCAAGACACTATCTATAGAATCCTTCTCAACTTCAAAATAATTAATTATATCGTCTATAACAAGCCTAGTATGTAGTAAAG
>CAYFWG010000185.1:0-2068 GCA_964346775.1 uncultured Mogibacterium sp. | reverse complement strand
GCCGCAAAACGCGACGAGAACTTATACGGGGACGAACACATTTAGAACTGCGATTCAGCAATCTATAAATACTTGCGCAGTTAAAATCCTCTCCCAGGTGAGGATAGATTATTCTATGCGCATGCTCAAGAAATTCGGCATTTCAACTGCGGTCGATGACTCGAGTAAGTCTGTAAACGACCTGAATTACGCAGCCCTCGGACTGGGAGCTATGGCGCAGGGAATATCTCCACTTGAGATGTCGCTTGCTTATGCAGCTTTCCCAGGCGGAGGCTTGAGATACAAGCCGATTTGCTATACAAAAGTTACAGATAGAAACGGCAAGGTTATTCTCGAAACAAAACCTGACTCTGAAAGAGTTATGGACGAAGGCGTCGCGTGGATAATGACGGACGTTCTTAAGAAAGTTGTTTCTAACGGAATAGCTAGCGGTGCATCTGTAAGTGGAATCCAAGTTGGAGGAAAGACCGGTACAACCGACGATACTTACGATATATGGTTCAGCGGTTTCACACCTACATATTCGGGAGCGCTTTGGATAGGAACCGACGACAACGTGAGAATGAACACCTTGTCTTTCACTGCTGCGGAAATGTGGAGCAGAATAATGGGCAAGATAGATGCCGCAAAAAAAGGCGACTATAAAGCAAGACCTGATAATGTAATCAAACATCTTGGCGATTACTATACTAAGGGGACTGAGCCTAAATTGATAAAGATTAAAAAAGAAGATAAAGAAGATAAAAAGAAGGTCGACAGCAGAGAAAAAGAAGATCGAGATGAGCATGAGGAAGACGATGATTAAAATAGATAGTTTATACAAAGAAAGGATGTATCAAAATTCCGCTATTTTGATATATTTGAAAGCTTGCCGCGATATTCTTGGAGATGTGAATGTCAGGGTAGGTAACTCTCTGAATCAAGGTTTCTTTACCTATATGGATAGCCCTGTTTCGGAAATTAACGTTAAGAAGATATCCGAGAGAATGAGAACGATTATAGACTCAGATTTTCCGATTAACATCGAAAGAATGCAGGCACAAGAAGTCATTAAGCTTTGGGAGGAGAATTCCCTTAACGAAAAGGCAAGACTTTTGAAAATAAGAAAACCTGAAGACTTAATAGATATTTGCGAGCTTCAAGGATATAGGAACTGCTTCTACAGCGATATGCTTCCTTCAACAGGATATGTCGATCTTTTCGAGCTTAGAAAATATAAACAGGGAATATTGCTCCGATTACCGAATGCTCTTTCACCTGATGCTATACCTGAATACAGGGATGATGATAAGCTTTACGACGCATATGCAGACAGCAAGAGGATGAGAAAAGCTACAGGTCTCGACTACCTCGCAGATCTTAACGATAAGATTAAAGAAGGCCTGACAGAAAGTGTAATTCGAATGAGCGAGGAACAGCATGCGCGGCAGTTTGAAGAAATGGCACAGACGATCTTAGAAGAAGGCAAAAGAATAGTTCTTATCGCAGGTCCGTCATCAAGCGGAAAGACAACAACTGCAAAGAAACTGTGCAAAGCAATCGGCGAAATAAGCATGGAACCCATTTATCTCGGAACCGACGACTATTTTTTGGATAGAATTGAAACTCCCCTTGGAGCAGATGGAAAACCCGATTATGAGTCAATCAGAGCCCTAGATCTCGACCTTTTTAACAGAGATATGCTCAATCTCCTGAACGGAGGTGAGGTTGATATGCCCGAGTACGACTTTATAACCGGAAAGAAGGTCTTTGGCAAAAGAATACTGAAAGCGGAAAAGAATCAATTTATCATAATTGAGGGAATCCACAGCTTGAACGAAGACCTTACACCAGATATCGATGAAAGGGATAAGTTCAAAATATACATAAGCCCTCTCACACAATTCGGAATAGATAGACATAATAGGCTTTCTACTACCGATGCAAGAAAGCTGAGGAGTATTGTAAGAGATAACAGATCTCGTGGTATTGATGTATAAGCCACTCTGCAAAACTGTCATAAGGTTAGTGCGGCAGAGAATGAATATATCTTCCCGTATAGCTCGTCTGCAGATATCGTATTCAACTC
>CAYFWG010000184.1:1240-2111 GCA_964346775.1 uncultured Mogibacterium sp. | reverse complement strand
AAAGACCAAGCCAGGTTTCGACATCAAAAGTACCGCTGACAACCCAAATTTTGCTGATTGGGGAAACCATTATTCCTGCGAGTGATAGTCCCCACCCGACAGTCTCAAAAGTACCATATCGCTTTATCAGTTTCCCTGGAAGCATGGTATACATTGCGCAAGTCACGGCTGAAATCAATCCCATAATCAAGGCGATTAAAGGAATTGACAGCTTCCTAAAATCCCCGTTAGTTGCAAGCATAAACGAACCAAAGACAACCATTAAGACAACACCAATCTCTACAAAGGAAGGAGTTCTTCTTTCTTTAATAAGAACATATATAATTACCATAACCGGTGCGGTTTGTTGAAGAGCGGTAGCAATCCCTGCATTACAGTACTCTATAGCAAGGAAATAGGTAAGCTGGCATATTGCAAAGCCGAAAAGGGCGACAGCAAGCAATCTTAACGCCGAACGCCTATCTTTCCAAATATCCATGAAATGATGAGGGTTGCGGAGTATTGCCAAAGAAAGCAAAATTAGACCTGACATCAACATGCGGAAATTAGTCATCCACATGGTATCAAGGCCTTTGACGTTTATTAAGTATTGGCTTACTACTGCGCACAGCCCCCAAAAGGATGCACCTGCGAAGGTAGAAATTGTTCCGATTATAGCTGTCCTCAAATTTCGATTCATAGTATAAACTTATCTCCGAAACTAATAATTCGTATACACAATCTGATACTTTATTTCATTGTATCAATTAATTTAGTTTAGGCAAAGCCAAAGTGGATGACTCGGGATAATAGCTTAGTCTTTCGATTCCTCAAATCAGATTCGAGGCGATGAAATCTCCGTAACGACCCTGCTGTGTAACGCAAAAAAGAG
>CAYFWG010000184.1:0-1230 GCA_964346775.1 uncultured Mogibacterium sp. | reverse complement strand
GTATCTATAGCATTGAACAAAATAAAAGAAGCCACCCTTACTGGGTCACTTGTCATCAAAGATGAGCGAAATGATCCGCTAGCAGCTTCTGAATACTAGGTTATCAGATTTACTTAAACAAATCAACACAGCAAGTCTGGCAATTGTTATGGGTCGAGAAAGATGTGTGGGGAAACCATGTAAAGTGTGCTTTTGCTTCCTCCGTTAGTATTATTTATAGAAGAAGTGGCGTTGAAGTTGTCTTTTCGTTGTGCTACACTTTGGCTAATAGGCAAGGTCGCCCCCGATATTAACGCCTTCTTTCTATTCTTATAGATTCCGAAGGCTATGTGGGGGACCTTGCCTTTCTATTCACCTTTTCACGTAAGCAGATCAAATAAACATAGTTATCCTCGGAAGAGGCGCAAAGTACAAAGTAGCACGCAAAAATGGAGTATTGGAGGTAACTATCATTGAATAAAAAGAAATATTTAGAAATGGTCCCGCCATATTTAGATGTTCAGCGATGGAAAAGAGAGGTTGAAATAGTATTCTCAAAGCCAACTTTTGAAGATCAAAAAGAAGAGTGGCTAAGCTATCTAGACGATTATTTTTTGATAAGGCCGAGAACACTAGTAGATAGATGGAGAGATGAAATGGAAAACAAATAGGGCCGGAGATACATAAGTGCAATCCATAGGGGCTAAGAATAGTGCATCGGGAAACTGTTACATTTTCGTCTTTCATTAGCCAGTACATAGATTTTGCCGATACTACCGCTTTATCAACAACGCCCTTTCTATACTTCTTGTCTGTTTCTGCGTTATCCATTACTCCTATAACAAGGTTACGGATATCGCTTTCTATAGATTTAGTATTTAATGCCGTGCCACGAGTTAACCACCTTTCGCTCCAGTCCTGTGTTCTGCTGTTTATGTAGTCATGTTTAGACTTTGCCATGCGAACACGGTTATCCTCAAGGATAAGGTCTGTTAGTGGTATATCGTCAAGGTTTTCAGAATTTTGGTCGAGCCAATTTGTTAGATCATCTTCTTCGACTATAGACAAACTTTCTTTTTTGTTAGCATATATGGCATTGCTTTTTGTTTCCAAAGATGTTACATTATTCGTAATAAAATCACTGATGGATTCGGCGTGAGATATTATCTCTTGACCGATCGTGCCATCGGTGATTTCTTTTATTTTGGTTATATCGTAAAAGCAATCTCCTCGATCAATTCTTTTAATCTT
>CAYFWG010000183.1:0-2113 GCA_964346775.1 uncultured Mogibacterium sp. | reverse complement strand
CCTGGAATTGTTCCGTTCAGAACATCTCCAAGGCTTCCCAGGACATCTTCTTCTTTGATAATTCCATCTGCGATTGGAATAAGAAGGTCGCCTGTTTCTGCCATTGCAGCTTCTTTCAGGTCGCAAATAATCTTAGAAGTTCTTGGGAGAACTGCAGGATCCAGCTCGCGTTTGTGAGGCTCATATGCACCTACCAAACTGATAGTAGCTCCATCTTTAACCTTTGTTCCGTCAAATACAGGAACAGGTGAAGGAGTAACAGTAATAATTAAGTCAGCATCTTCAATGCAGTCATCGGAATCCTTTGCTGGAGTGAATTTTGTTCCGTAATCTGCAAGTTCTTTTTGCATTTCTTCACAGAAGGCTTTGCATCTTTCCTGGTTCATATCGAAGATCTTAACTTCTTCAAGTTTCCTTGCTTCAACCATGCCTGCAAGCTGCATTGCAGCCATTCCGCCTGTACCGATTAACGCACCCTTACGGCATTCTTTTCTACCGAGAACGTCGAAAGCAGCACCTGAGGAAGCACCTGTTCTAATCTGTGTAACTGTAGCTCCGTCGAGGAGTGAATTTACATATCCTGTTTCTCCATCGATGAGCATTACCTGTGCAGGTGAGCTAAGTAGACCCTTGTCTATGTTCTGAGGGAAAATATTGATAACTTTCAATGCTGCTGCATCCATATCTGGAGAGTATGCAGGCATAAATATAAACGTGCTGTTTCCGTCTTTTGCAAGCATTACAGTACGAAGAGGGCTGTCAATTTTATTCTCTACTGCCAATTGAAAAATTTTCTTATCAGCTTCAATTGCGTCCCTCATAGTGATAGATTTTTTGATATCGGATCTTGATAATAATAGCATTCTTTTCCACCTTCCTGAGCAAAATTGCTCCTATTAACTCTTTCTGATTGATTGCCGAATAATTATTTTACATGGTCTGATGTTTCGGCGAGAATGTTCTTATCATTAAGTCTTTTTTCAATTTCACCCGAAAATTCTGATGGTTCTATTTCCTCAATTGACACAGAAACGCTTCCTTCAGGTATACCGTTGAGCTTTACAAAAGATTCTTTTGTGTTTTTTGCCATTTCTTTTTTGACTTCGTCCGTTCTTCCCGGATACATGCTTATTGTAATATGTGGCATAATAATCTCCTTTTTTATAAATAATTGTTGTATTGCTTATTATAATATTTTTTTAAATCTTTTCATATACATAAAATTGCTATTTTATATCAGAATATTTAGCGTCCAAGTCCCAAGGCTGCATTGCTCCGCCTTCTTCAGGCGATCTGCACATTTTGGCATATATATTAAGTATACCTTTTTGTTCTTTCAGCTCAGGTCTTTTCCAATTTTTGCGACGTTCTTCAAGAATTTCATCATTGACGAGCAAATTAACAGTGCTATTTTTAACATCTATTTCGATAATATCCCCGTCTTCTACAAGAGCGATATTTCCACCATCATAGGCTTCAGGTGAAATATGTCCAACGATTGCACCGAAATTGAATCCTGAGAAGCGGGCATCCGTAACCATTCAGACGCTGTTATGAAGACCTTTACCTATCATAGCATCTACACTAAGCATAAGTTCTTTCATTCCTGGAGCGCCCTTGCATCCTTCATATCTTACAACGATTACATCTCCAGCGACGATTTTACCTTCTTCAATTGCTTCATATGCACTTCTGTCGTTTTCGAAAACCTTTGCCGGTCCTTTTATATATTTTACTTCTTCAGGAACAGCTGTAGGTCTAATAATTGCACCTTGAGGAGATAGGTTTCCGTGCAGAATCTTAAGCCCTGGTTCGTTGAAGAGAGGCTCATCGTAGGACCTGATTACTTCGTTAGGTTCGCTTTCTACCTCAGTAAGAAGTTCACCCAATGTTGTACCGAAAATAGTAGGTGCTTCTTTGTTGAGAACTTTCTCGAGTTGTTTCATTACATTCATGACCCCACCTGCATAGTGGAAATCTACAACTGTGTAAGGTCCGCTAGGTATAACAGCATTGATACAAGGTATTATCTGAGCATATTTATCGAAGTCTTCCAAAGTAAGTTTTATTCCCAGCTCATATGCGTAACTAAAAAAGGGTAATGCCGGTAGAA
>CAYFWG010000182.1:940-2114 GCA_964346775.1 uncultured Mogibacterium sp. | reverse complement strand
TGGTGCCCAGGATTACATGTCGCTGGCACAAGAGGTTCTCAAATTAAAATAAAGCATTATGGGCAAAAGTGATTTATTGAAAGAAGGATTAAAGGGAGGCTTGAATGGCCTCCTTTCACCCACTTCTACTGTGAAGAAGGAAGAGAAGGCAGCTGACGCTGCGGCTGAAAAACCTGCAAAGGAAAAGGCGGTTCACTGCAACTTCGTTATAGACAAGAGCATTCATACCCGCATGAAGTACTTGGCCATCGACAAGAATATGTCGCTCAGAGAAATCGTGAATGTGGCCATGAGAGAATACTTGGAACGTAACGAAAAGAAATAATATGAGCGCATTAAGAATATAATGATGAACAACGTTGATTTTCTTCTCAAACAGGTAAATATCTTGCGTCTGAAACTTCTAGAACGACAAGATAATGAGGAAGCCTTTAATCTGTTTTCCATTTTGCTGAATGAACGAAATGAGGTAAATCTACACTCTAGATTTATCTCTGTCTTACTAGATCCAAAAGCACCGCATAAAATGGGAAGCACGTTCCTTTCCTTATTTCTTCGCAAACTCGAAAGTAATATGCAAGTGGATGACAATGAAGTGCTCATATCACCAAATTTCCACAATCCATCGGAGTTCAAAGATATAGACATCTTTATTCGCAAAGGTAATGATTCAGCTGTGATTATCGAAAATAAGATAGACGCTTCGGATAGCAATCACGAAGGAGAAGGACAACTCGAAAAGTATTACCGTGAAGCTATAGAAGAAGGCTACTCGAAGGATAATATCGATATTTATTATCTTACGCTAGACCAGCATGAACCATCTGAAGAAAGTGTTTCTACAAGTGGTAAATATCCTGAACTTGCAGAAAAAGTTCAGTGTATCTCTTATGGATCTGAAATAATAGAATGGTTAAATGAGTGTGCTAAAGAGAGCTATGCGAAGCCTATACTTCGGGAATCTATAAATCAATACATAAATCTACTGCAAAAAATGACTAATAACGAATCCTCCGTTTCAGAAAGAATAGAACTCATGAATATTGTAGGGAAGAACACTGACAATTTAGAAAGCGCAATGTTCCTGATAAAGAATTTCAAACATATTCAATGGCATACTATTTTCGACTTTTGGAAAGAGTTATCAGACGCATTGGGTTAACTGGATACAAGC
>CAYFWG010000182.1:0-930 GCA_964346775.1 uncultured Mogibacterium sp. | reverse complement strand
ATGATAGATAATGCTGTTCATGGCGGCCCACGAAAAAGACAAATTAATTTCAATTTAATGTTTACTTCCAAATCGGGAATTCCATTAGGTATAAATTGTGATTATGCCGATTACATTTGTTACGGCGTTTCAGATACAAGCGGAAAATACACTAAGGATATTAAGAGGAAAGTAAAAGCTTTAGCAGCTATGGAGGAGCCAGATGGAAGTAATGAATCTTGGCTGTATTGGAATTATTTTGAGCCAGAATCTGGAGGTGATCTCGAATTTTGCTTCAGCAATTTTGAAGGTACGCCAACATACAAACTAATTTCTCCTCAAAGCCGTAAAGAATACATAGAGCGTATGGTATCTATAGTTAACGAGTTTGTTCACAAGCTCGAAGCTTTATAAGCTAGATTCTCTCTGGTAAGTTCTAATACAACCCAAATCAAACTCTAAGACGGCATTTGAAATGGAATTACTTTTGCAAATATGATTGATAATCCAATTGTCATGTGAATTGGAAATGTGTAAAAATTCAAATTCAAGCTTGCCAAAGTGACATGAGGCCAAATTTGAAACATAACGAAAAGAAATGAACAAGACTTTTGTAATCACCGGTGGTGCCAAAGGTATTGGCCGCTGCATGGTGGAGTATTTTGCATCCAAAGGCGAAAAGGTGTACTTTATCGACAACGATGCGAAAACTACGATTGTAGTCGGTAACCAACTTCGTAGTAAAGGATGGGATGTACATGACTTTGTGGGCGATATTGCCGACAAGCAAACACTTATAGACTTTGCCACCAAGGTGCTTCAGGAGAATCCTAATGGCATCCATTGCTTGATAAACAATGCCTGCTTGATGCATGGTGGCATTTTGAATTGTTGCGACTATGAGGACTTCCTTTATATCCAACAAGTAGAAGTCGTGGCTCCATTCATGCT
>CAYFWG010000181.1:0-2145 GCA_964346775.1 uncultured Mogibacterium sp. | reverse complement strand
GAAGGATGCCGGCGTCAACGCTCCAAGGATGGAAGACTGTTATTTGACAGGAGTGTTGATAAAGATAATACAGGTCGTAAAAAAACACGAAGAATTTGTACGTGCTCTAGTAAGCGTAAAATCCAAGGTAAGGATAAGTCAGATATACGACGAGGGAAATGTGATGACTTGTGAGTATATCTTCGTAGACGATACCGACAATGATCCGAACGATTTGGATTTGCAGGCTAATGTCTGGGTTCTTAAGCAGATGTATTTTAAGTATCTTGAAATGACAGGGCAGGGCGAAGCAACAGGGATGGAGATGATGGATAGTGTCAGCGATCCAGGAGCCCTGTGCAATATGCTGGCAAACGAGATCGACGTCGATTACGATGTCAAACAAACTTTGCTTGAGATAGATTCTGTAAATATTAGAATATCTCATCTCATAGACATTCTGGCCAAAGAAAACAAGATTCTTTCTCTTGCGAGGAAAATCAACAATCGTGTTGTCAAGAACATGAACAGAAGTCAGCAGGAATACTATCTTAGAGAGCAACTTCAAGTCATCAAAGAGGAGTTGGGCGAGGACGAGGATCTTGATAGTGAGGCAATTCAATGGAAACAAAAGCTCGATGAGCTCAAGTTGCCTGAAAAGATTGACACTAAAATCCGCAAAGAAATTGATAAGTTCACAAAGATGAACGCGATGAGTCCAGATGCGAATGTGAGCAGGACATATATTGAGACAATATTGGACCTTCCTTGGCACAAATCGAGCAAGACCAATAACAATATAAAGAAGGCCGAGAAGATTCTTAACGAAGATCACTACGGTCTCGAAAAAGTCAAGGATAGAATCCTTGAACATCTTGCGGTACAGCAACTTACCAAGGATAACAAGGGACCTATAATTTGTCTTGTCGGTCCTCCAGGAGTAGGAAAGACCTCTATTGCAAAATCAATAGCCAGATCGACAAATAGAGAATTCGTGAGAATGTCTCTTGGCGGTGTCAGAGATGAGGCCGAGATCAGAGGGCACAGAAGGACTTATATAGGTGCTATACCTGGAAGAGTCATAAACAATATTATAGAGGCCGGAACAAATAATCCTCTATTCCTTTTCGATGAGGTCGATAAGATTGGAAGCGATTTTAGAGGAGATCCAGCATCTGCTCTCCTCGAGGTACTTGATCCCGAGCAAAACGATACATTTACGGATCACTATCTTGAGATTCCTTTCGATTTGTCCGACGTAATGTTCATTACAACGGCAAATACGACTTCTACAATTCCAACACCATTGCTCGACAGGATGGAAGTAATCGAAATTTCGAGTTATACGGAAGAGGAAAAGGTGAAAATTGCCGAAGGTTATTTAATACCTAAGAAGGTTAAGGAAAATGGAATAAAGAAGAACCATATTTCTTTCAGTGAGACAGCTATCAGAGATATAATCGAATTCTATACTCGTGAGGCAGGCGTAAGAAATCTCGAAAGAGAGATAGGAAATGCGTGTCGCAAGGCTGCGAGAAATATTGTGAGTGGAAAGTCCAAGATAAATAACATAACCGCGCGCAACTTAGATAAATATCTCGGTAAGAAGATCTTTATCGAAGAGATCGGATCATTGGAGCCAGAGGTAGGTGTCACTACAGGTCTTGCATGGACAACTGTCGGCGGTGTTACGATGAATATCGAAACGGTCAAAATGCAGGGAAGCGGCAAGCTTATCCTAACGGGACAGATGGGCGATGTAATGAAAGAATCCGCTCAGACGGCTCTGGGATATATTAAATCGATTGCTTCAAAATACAAGATAAGCAAAGATATTTTTAAAGACTACGATATTCAGATTCATATTCCTGAGGGAGCAACTCCAAAGGATGGTCCTTCTGCTGGAATTACTATGTGCAGCGCACTTTTCTCTCTTCTAACAGATAGAAAAGCGGAGAAGACGATTGCGATGACAGGTGAAATAACCCTCAGAGGTAAAGTCCTCCGAATAGGTGGTCTCAAGGAGAAATCACTTGCAGCATACAGACAGGGTATCAAGAGGGTAATAATTCCTAAAGAAAACCTTCCCGACCTCGAGGATATTCCAACATCCGTAAGGCGGAAGATGGAGTTTATTCCTGTTGAAAGCTTTGAAGAAGTTATTCC
>CAYFWG010000180.1:0-2153 GCA_964346775.1 uncultured Mogibacterium sp. | reverse complement strand
TTTTTTCCTCCTTTCCGAGCAGTAACGTTCTTGTTCTTATATTATACCAAGACAGCCTTGCAGCCGTCCTTGAATATCTCTGTTAATTGTACCTGTACAATTTCTCCGAGTCTACAATCATCTTGAGTTGCTATGTAGGTCTTGATGTAATTATCCGTATATCCAGTCAGAAATTCACCGACCTGTTCTTCTACAAGCACCGTATGGGTTACGCCAAAGTTCTTTGAATAGAACTTGGATGTCGTTTCCTCAGCCGCAGCAGCAAGCCTGTCGGCCCTATCGTTCTTAATATCTCCTGGAACCGCATCCTTGAGTTTGGCTGCAGCAGTACCCTTCCTCGGCGAGTATCTGAAAATATGCACCCTTCCAAATTCAGCTTTCTTGACAACTTCGAGACTTTCCTGGAAATCTTCTTCCGTTTCGCCCGGAAAACCGACAATTATATCCGTCGTTATTCCGTATAAAGGATCGTAGTCTCTTATGGCTTTGACGATATCGAGGTACTCCGAAGACGTATAACGTCTGTTCATCGCCTTAAGAACATTCGTACTCCCGCTTTGAATCGAGAGATGAAGGTGGCGACAAAGCTTGTCGTGCTTGATGATTCTCGAAACATCATCGATGTCTACGACCGTTGGCTCAAGAGAGCTGAGCCTGACCCTGAATTCTCCGTCAAGATTCCCAAGTCTATCTAGAAGGTCCTCGATAGGGGGCTTTGAGTTTTCGCCCTGATCTTCTTGACCATAATCGTATCCTTCTTCTGTTCCGTACAAAGCGGTATTTATTCCGGTCAGAACGACTTCCTTAAATCCTCTTTCAACCAGCATTTTGACTTCTTCAAGGATCTCGTCTATAGGTCTGCTCTTGACCGTTCCTCTCGCATATGGAATGAGGCAGTAAGAACAAAACCTGTCACAGCCCTCCTGTATCTTGACATATGCCCTGCTCATATCCGACTCGGACGAAACGACAAGGCCCATGTCCTCATAATGTGTAAGTTCAGAGCGAGGTAATACATAGGTGTCCATTGCAGGTCTACCTTCTCTATCCGAAACCTTCTCATATACCAACTCACAAATAGTCGATTTCTTGCCATTGCCGACCACCAGGTCAACCTCAGGAAGATTGGCTACTTCTTCTGGCTCAACCTGTGCATAGCAGCCCGTTACGACTATCATCGCCTCAGGGTTTAAAGATTTCATTCTTCTGATATACTGCCTGGATTTTCGGTCTGCAATATTTGTTACCGTGCAGGTATTTATAATGTATACATCGGCAAGCTCGTCTTCTTTGACGATCTTATCTCCACGCGAAACGAAGGCTGCCTTGATAGCCTCCGTCTCATACTGATTCACTTTACATCCAAGCGTGTGAAATGCTACTAACATATTCTCCTTACCGGCATTCGTGTGTGCTCCATTAATATATTTTTATGTGTAATATGCCGATGGATCAATCAGTTTCAAATCATCCGACTATTCTTCAGCTATTCTGCCTCGGATGTTCCATCAGCACCTTGAAGTTCCCAGCTGTCTTCGTCTGTGAACCTGTTCAGGAGTGCTTCTACTAATTTCTTAGCCTCTGAAGGATGCAAGGTAACACCTCTTGACATTCTCTCGTGCTCTGGATCCCAATCTCGTATATCAATCTTGGGCATTCCTCCGTTCCACGAGACAATATTTGCCTCTTTGGTCCATCCAGTCTTGTATGCACCCAGCGTTCCTAAACCTTCGATTAAATTGAAGTCTATCTCCCCGTTACCTTTCGAGTTGGCGTTTTTGTTCTTTGGCATTTTTCCCTCCTTGATGACTATCGTCTTGCCGAGTTATAGTGTGCAACTTGCCTTGCAAACTAATGCTAACCCAAAGAGGAAAAACCGTCGAACATTCTTCGCACTATATTCGACACTTATTAAACTTATGTTCAAAAAAACATCTCAAAACATTTTTCGACATTTTCTCAGAGAGGCTATTTGCTTTGTTCCTCCCGTTTCTTTCACTAATATAACACTTATACTCGTTCTTTTCTATTTAACTTTTCCGATTTCAGGGTGATATATGATTTGAAAAAGTAGGGTGCGCACAACAATCTCCCGAAAAAAAGAACCGGCAGCACATGCTGTCGGTTCTCGGTTGTTAATTGTAGATCCGTAT
>CAYFWG010000179.1:1681-2187 GCA_964346775.1 uncultured Mogibacterium sp. | reverse complement strand
CTAGTCTTTGTTCTTTTTTATTGGACCATTGAACTTGCCAAACTCTCCCATCAATTTGATCAAGAAGAATAAAATTATAAATATTACTTGTTGGGTAGAGTGTAAATCTGCCATTCTGTGCATTCTCTTCTTCAACAAAGGGAGTTGTATTTAAATCATATTCCATCCTATTACTTTTATTGACATCAAATTGAACTATTGCTATCCTTCCATCTCTTGTATTCAGCTTAAGAAACGTCCATATATTTTGAGTTGGAAAAAGTTCATAGACAGCGTCTGGGTTATTGCTTTGATTAGCGTGAGAAAGTCCATAAGTAGAAACTGCAGAAAATTGAATGGTCATTAGTACTAATATTCCTAATACTATTTTTTTGAAATTAAAGTCATGCTTCATTTTGGGCAGCACTTCTTTTGACATTCCAGCAAATAAACTATTAAAAACTCCCATTCACATCCACTCCTCAATTATCAAAATTTTTCTGTTAAAACCACTAGAAAAATTATAG
>CAYFWG010000179.1:0-1671 GCA_964346775.1 uncultured Mogibacterium sp. | reverse complement strand
AAGGAGCTTTTTACAGGCAATTCTAATTATCAGACAAACAAAATGCCTCTTCCATCATAAACACTTACCATGTTTTCGTTTCTAATTGCTCTATCCAAAGCCATTACAAGAGCTACAGCACCGTCAATACGATCGGTGCTTTTTTCTTTGTCTGGCTTAATGTTGCCAGCCGGATAGGTTTTCACATAAATATTATCCATCATCCAACGCAGCACAGGATTACCGCCATGTGCCATATTCTTTTCTAAAATAAGTTTCATTAGTTCCTTCGATGCTGGAGACATATCTTTGTAGCCTTGTCCAAACGCTACAACGGTAAAACCCATACCATCAAGATTCTGCACCATCTGCACAGCACGCCAGCGGTCAAAAGCAATTTCCCTGATATTATACTTCTTGTTGAGTTCCTCAATAAAAGTTTCTATGAAACCATAATGGACAACATTACCCTCAGTTGTCTTAATGTAACCCTGCTGTTCCCAAATATCATAAGGAACGTGATCGCGTCTGACTCTTGTAGCAATATTATCCGCTGGAATCCAAAAATATGGTAGAACAATATATTTTTCGTTCTCCGTACGCGGCGGAAATACTAATACAAAAGCTGTAATATCTGTTGTACTGGATAAATCAAGACCACCATAACAAATTCTGCCTTGCAAGCTATCTTGATCTATCGGAAAAGCGCACTCATCCCAATGATCCATCTGCATCCAGCGCACAGACTGCTTTACCCACTGGTTAAGACGAAGCTGGCGAAAAATATTTTCTTCTGCTAGATTTTCTTTTGCGCTTTGATAAGCAGCTCTTACTTTTTCTAGAGGAGACACTGGGGACGTTCCTTTTTTGTCAACTTTAACCTTTTGCATTTAGTTGTGATATAATGTTGCCGGAAGGTGACAACAATGTCGAGGAGAGCCAGGGAGTTAAGCGAAAGTGGTTATTACCATATTATGTTTCGGGGGATAAACCACCAGAATATTTTTGAAGAAGCAACTGATTATACTTACATGCTGGATACGGTCGGGAAAGCAAAGGCCGAAGAAGAATTCAAGCTGCAGGCCTATTGTCTGATGACGAATCATGTCCATCTGCTGATTCAGGAAAATCAAATGGGCGACGTTTCCCTGATAATGAAGAAGATATTAACGAAATACGCCATGTATTTCAATCGCAAGTATGGGCGAAGCGGTGCGCTGATAGGCGCCCGTTATAAGAGCAAGGCTGTCGAGCCGGACGCATATTTTATTTCGTTGATTGCGTACATTCACCAGAATCCCGTAAGGGCAGGGATAGTTGAGCGGCCGGAAGATTATGCCTACAGTAGTTATCAAGACTATTGCGGCAGAAGAGGAATAGTCGATACGGCCGTCGCGCGTGGCTTAATCAGCTTCAAAGACTGGCTTGAGCTGCACAACGGGACAGTCGAAAACCATTTTAATGCAACTGATCGAATAAAACCGACGGAGACGGAAATTCGGCAAATGATTATGAAATGCATCGATGGCGCTGAGCCAAGTGAAATAGGATTGTGGGAAAAAGATAAGAGAAACAAAATGCTATCACGTTTGAAACATTTAGGCTTGTCGATCAGGGAAATCGAAAGAGCGACAGGAATATCGAAGGGGATTGTCGCAAAAAGTTGACAAAAAAGGAACGTCCCCACTGTCC
>CAYFWG010000178.1:0-2200 GCA_964346775.1 uncultured Mogibacterium sp. | reverse complement strand
GCTTCGACGCTTTCGTTTGTGACGAATCCGTCTTCTTTCCCGCAGGTGGTGGTCAGCCGAGTGATATCGGGACAGTTTCATCTGAAATCGGTGTCTACAATATCACAAGCGTGTGTGACGAAGATCTCGAAAGCGACGTTCTACATATTACAGATGCTCCCGAAGGAACCTTCTCGATTAAGGACGAAGTTGTTCTTTCAATAAACTGGGATTATCGATTCAGCAATATGCAAAGACATTGCGGAGAGCATATGTTCAGCGGTACCTTCTACGCTCTGTGGGGTGGAGTCAATAAAGGTTTCCATATGGGTGATGACTACATGACTATGGATATCGACCTGGGTGGCTCTATTCTCACCGAAGAAGAACTCGACCTTGCAGAAAGAACTGTCAACGATGCTATATGGGCAGACCTTCCTATCACAATTTCAGTTTTCAATTCTTACGAGGATTCCTTGGTACTTCCTATAAGAAAACTCGTGCCTCACGAAGGCAAGGTTTCTGTTGCAACTGTCGGAGATCTTCCTGATCCTTATGATTGTATAGCTTGCTGCGGAACTATGCCTTCATCGAGCGGGCAGGTCGGTTTGCTCGCCGTGTACAAAAACGAAGCCTACAAAGGAATGAATCGTATATATTTCGATTGCGGATTCAAAGCCAAAGAAAAGCTCACACAGGACATGAAGCTACTGGACACGATTGCAAATAAGTATTCCTGTAGCACAGATGACATCCTTCATAAGCTCGAAGTCGATAGAGAGGAAATGTCAGACTTAAAAATTAGAATCACGAAACTTTCTCTGTATGTAAGAGAGAACGAAAAAAAGAGAATAGTATCAGAGATGAATTCCTCTCCGTCAAAAGCCTTTGTCGACTCGATAAGTCTCCTCAGACCTGACGATCTTCTGAAGTTGGGTTTTTCAGTAATAAATGAAACACCTAATAGGATTTTGCTGCTCATGGATCCAGAAAATCTGATATGCATGATGTTTTCATCCTGTGAGCTGAAATGCGGTCAGTATGTCAAAGAAAGAATATCCGAATATAACGGGCGTGGTGGTGGAAAAGATGATTACGCAAGATTAACATTTACAGACAAATCCGACATGATGTCTTTTGCCGAATCTGTTTCAGAAGTGATATAATTAAGCAACAACAATAAGGAGTGATATCTACTATGAAAGAAAAAATTCTTGTAACTATAGATAGGGAGTTCGGCAGTGGCGGACACAAGGTCGCAAAAAAGCTAGCCGACAAATTAGGAATCCTTCTTTGTGATGAAAGCCTTATAAGCAGAACAGCCGACGCAACTGGATACAATGAAGAATACATCAAAACTCACGACGAGAAATTGTCGGATTACAGTGTTTCTTCGATATTCTCAGGACTTGAGGGTTACCATACCATGCCTTGTGAGTCTATCCATGTTGAGGAATTCAACATAATAAGAGAAATCTCATCCAAGGAAAGCTGTGTATTTGTAGGTCGAGCAGCTGATTGTGTTTTAAAAGACCTTCCACATGTCAGCATCTTCGTCTTCGCTCCATTGGAGGACCGAATCAATAGAAAGCTAGCTATATACAAAGACATGGACAAAGACATGAATTACGATTCATATCAAATGGAAAAACTTGTTCTGCAGATGGACAAGCAGCGTCGTAAATACTACGAATTCTACACCGATAATAAATGGGGAGCTCGCGACGCTTACGACCTTCTTATCAATACAAGTCGTGCTGGAGTCGACGGAGCAGTCGATATCATAGAAGCATATATAAATGGTGGTAGAGGCAAGAATCTTATGTCCGACCTAGACCTCAAAACTAATCTATAGAAAATCCTTGGATATGATATATTCCCTCATTACTGGATACCCAGTAATGAGGGAATTTTTGTGACTTTTTATAATACTATATGTTTCAAATTCTTTTGAGATATTCAACCTCTGCTGGTCCCAGTTTACGGCACTGTCCCAACGCCAGTTTTCCTATCGTCAAATTGCCAAGCCCTATACGGCAGAGCTCCTCTACTGGATGTCCGATTGCCTTGAACATTCTCCTAACCTGCCTATTCTTGCCTTCGTGTATGGTAATTTCAACTATGGAAGAATTCTTGTCGTGCCTTATGAGTTTTACTTCTGCGGGAGATGTAACAAAGCCTCTCAAGGCCATTGGCGATGGCAATATGTTAGAAGGTGTAA
>CAYFWG010000177.1:0-2201 GCA_964346775.1 uncultured Mogibacterium sp. | reverse complement strand
CTTATACCCTTCTCAACCTTATATCATTCATTACAACTGGAGAGGACGAGACAAGGGCCTGGACTGTAAAGAAAGGCACACTCGCTCCACAAGCGGCAGGAAAAATTCACACTGATTTTGAGCGTGGTTTTATCAGAGCTGAGACAATATCATATGAGAAGCTCATGGAATGTGACGGAAAACTATCTGCAGCAAAGGAGCATGGTTGGCTCCGTTCTGAAGGAAAAGAGTATGAGATAAAAGACGGAGATGTAGTTCATTTCCTTTTCAATGTTTAAAAAAATAGTGCTATACTATATCTATGAAATGTTTTGTAAGAGATTATAAAAATATTGGCGAATATCCTGAAGCATTTGCTTCTTATTTCAAAGGCATGAAATCCTGTGTTCTCGATATAGAGACCACAGGATTTGATTCTTCACGGAATAAAATCGTCCTAATTGCCCTCTTAACAAGATTTGATTCGGGATATAGGATCACCCAATTCCTCGCTGAAAACCACTTTGAAGAA
This sequence comes from uncultured Mogibacterium sp., assembly GCA_964346775.1. Classification (GTDB taxonomy): domain Bacteria; phylum Bacillota; class Clostridia; order Peptostreptococcales; family Anaerovoracaceae; genus Crickella. Next base: position 1,690 of record CAYFWG010000177.1, on the reverse strand, counting down.
AGCAAGGTTCTGGAAGCTGCCATCGATTTTATAGAGACTGAGAAAATCAATTATTTTATAACATTCAACGGTTTGCGCTTCGACCTTCCCTTCCTAAATTCCAGGATTAAATACAATTCTCTCGGAACTAACTTAAACCATTATAACTTCGACTTATATAGATTTATTTCAAAGAATACCGACCTCAGGTCACGCCTCTCTTCCCTAAGCCAAAAATCCCTAGAAGACTATTATGGGATTCTTTCGTCAAGGCAGGATGTAATTTCTGGTAGAGAGAGTGTTGCACTCTTCGAAAAATACTCCCTTACAGGTAACTCCACTTTAGAGAAGATCATACTTACCCACAATAGAGAGGATGTTCTTCAGCTGAATAGACTGCTATACCGGTCAATTCTGGATGTTACTGATTTTCATAAGGCAGTGAGCGATTACGGGTTTCCGGTATTAGACGGACGTTATACGATAAGACCATCTCTAAATCGCAAAGAGTCTCTTCTTAAGATATTCGGTGATCAGCTTGATAAACCTATATCTGCAGCATTTTTCCCAGATGATGACTCTCCCTTTACTTCTATATTCAATTCCAGTACAGGACTATTTGAGATATCTGTTCCTGTTGATAAAGATGGTGATTCAGAATATCTCGATTGCCGATCTATAGGGATAGAAATAAGTGATGATCCAGATTATATCAATGAGTATCTTATACTGAATTCACGAACGATAAATAAGGTTTCACGGCTAATACTTAATAAAGTTCTAAAAGAAAAAATCTTACCGATAGGATAAAGCTGATCCGCTAGGTAAGATTTTTTATTTCGTTACGTATTGTTCTATTAAGTTATGTATTGTTCTATAAAATGATTTATTGTCTATCGGATTCTATTTTTGTTTAGGTATCCATCTCTTTAATATCCGAGAATCCCCTACCTACTCCCCATACAGAGCTTACTCTAAGGACAGATACAAAAGATTGAGGATCGTGTTTTGCGAGGAATCTTTTGATGAGAAAACTCTCTCGCGGTGAGCATATTACCTTAAGCTGCTTCTTTGTTTCACCTGTGTACTCTCCTGTTATTTTGGTGCTTGTAACACCTCTTCCGATTTCGTGTATAACATATTCTTTTAGTTTGTCAGGTGTCTCTGTAATAATATTCAGTTCGATGAGCTTATCGGAAAGACCGAACATGACCATTTCAGCAACCTTCATAGAAATATACATCGTTATAATAGTATAGAGCATTACATTTATACCGAAAACGACAACACTTACAATTACAATAGCTGTATTGATGACAAAGGTTATATCATTTATTCCGATATGAGGAAGTCTCTTAAATTTGATTATTTTTGCAATCGAATCCGTTCCACCTGTTGAAAAACCAGCCTTAAAAGCGAGTCCGTTTGAAACACCGAAGGCCACGCCACAGAAGACGGCTGAGAGGAAGGTATCGTTGTTTTGGATCAATCGTGCGTCCATGATTTCAAATACTAACATGAAACCTGGAAATGCAATCGAAAGAAGAAGTATTTTTTTGACTTCCTTTGCTCCGAGCATAACCCAAACCATAATAGTTACAACAAAGGTGAAGGCATAATATGTAAGAGAGTAATTCCAGCCTGTATAATGCTGTACCATTCTGGAAATACCTGTTATTCCTCCGTATGTTAAACCACTAGGTATCATTAT
>CAYFWG010000176.1:0-2205 GCA_964346775.1 uncultured Mogibacterium sp. | reverse complement strand
CAAGATGATTCGTGCTGATTATTACAACACCATCCTACGCCGTAAACGTCTTCGTTGTCAAACCAATGACAGTTACCGCAACATCTTTCTTCTTTATCCATACGTTTATCTTTATTTCTTTTCGAATGCAACACTAAATTCAATTCCCCACAATAGAAACAATACGGAAACGCCAATGTAAGGCTGTACACTCGCTATGTCTGCTCTTGTTACAAAGACAGATGGTATCAAGCACACCTGCCAACGAGTACGCTTTGGCTTGAAGAATCGCCATTCAACGTGAACTATTCTATACTTTTTCATTGTACACATATCGTTTAAATTCATATAAAATCTTTTTAATTTCACTATCACGAAGGTGCAAAAAAGGCTTAAAAGAAGGCTTTCTATATACCTTGTTTCCTATCAAAATATCGGAATTATCCATCCATTGCCAAAGATACGGTGGACGGCGTTCCAAACGAGGGTCGTCAACACGATTATTGTAAAACTCTTCGCAAGATTTCAAAAACTTATTAAGTGCAATCGCATACACAGAGATAAGTGCCAACCTGCTTAATCTCTCGAATTGTTCTGCGAATTGCACTTGTTTATTGCACACTGACAGAGCATTTTTCATCCTTCCACCTCCTCCCAATCATTTGCGAGAATGTCACCATCAACGCACGGCATGCCAACAAAAGGAACGTCCAGATAATCCATCCCCCATATATCATTATAGGATACACATCGGACGTAAATTTTCTTCTTATTAATAAATGTTGTTCCATTATTCCATATCCTACGTTTCACTTTCTTTCCTTCCTTCATTCTTCTCAGAGCCTCCGAGAAGTCAAATGTTTCCTTGCTCATTATAATTTTGCTTTAAAGTTGTAAATTGGTTTAATAACATCTATCACATTAACCGTAGGTTTTATTAGCTCAACAATCTCTTCTGTTGATTTATATGCCATAGGTGCTTCGTCAATCGTCTCTTCGCATACAGAACTAGAATAGATGCCATTCATTTCATTCTTGTAAGAATCCATAGATAACTCTTTCTTCGCTTGCGTACGAGACATCAATCTACCTGCTCCATGTGGGGCTGAGCATAACCATTCCTTGTTTCCTTTACCTTTACAGATAAGAGAACCGTCACGCATATTCATAGGAATAATGACAATCTCGTCTTTCTTTGCACTGATAGCTCCTTTTCGCAATATGCCCTTGTCTGTATCTATATAGTTGTGAATGGTTGTAAAAGAATGCTTGTCTGAATTTGGGTCAATATCCACACCTAGAGCATTGACGAGTCTGTTAGCTATAATTCTTCTATTATGCTCGGCATACTTCTGAACTATACGCATATCATTTAAGTAATCATCAAGCAAATCGCCCTCCAAGTAAGAAAGTTCCTTGCTAATATTTCTAGTACCTAACAACTTGATAGCACTCTGTATTTCCTTTTCTCTTCCTTCGCTTTTCAACTTGGCAATAACCTCAGACTTATCAGCTATTTTCTTACGACAATACTCGTAGGCAAGTTTTTGGTAATAGTTGCATACCCTAACACCAAGGTTTCTACTTCCTGTATGTATCACAAGAAACTTCTCACCCTCCTCGTTTGCATCTAACTCTATAAAGTGATTACCTCCACCAAGAGAACCAACAGAACGATATACTATATCCATCCCATTAATACTATCCCAAGAACGAAATTTACCAAACATATTGCCGTCAACTAATCCATGTATGTATGCAGAAGCTTCTTCGTTGATATTGAAACCAGATGGAATCAACGTATTGACTGCTTCGTCAAATTTCTGTAGATTAATATTAACTTTACCAAGTCTAACGACTTTCATTCCGCAACCTATATCTACTCCTACTGTGTTAGGAACTACTCTTTTGTCCAGCTCTATCACCGTGCCAATAGTACAGCCTTTACCTGCGTGACAATCTGGCATTATTCTTATTTCACAACCAGAGTAAGCATCGCTATTGGATAGAACTTCTATCTGCTTGATAGCTTCATCTTCTATTGTCTTTGCAAAGACCTTTGTAAACTCATTCATATCTCATTTCTTTTTAATTGTTAAACTTTATAACCTTCAACCTTACGTCTGCAAGATTCTACATCCTTTTGGTTAAAAGGAGTTCGGCAACCGTTCTTCTCTATATCGTGAAGAATATCCCTTGCTTTGCACTTTGCGCTAAGGTTTATCG
>CAYFWG010000175.1:0-2255 GCA_964346775.1 uncultured Mogibacterium sp. | reverse complement strand
ACTTCCTTACAGGGTCGTAAGACTTTCGACTGGCGACCTCGGATTCAGCTCCGCGATGACATACGATGTAGAGGTATGGATGCCGAGCTACAACAGATATGTCGAGATATCAAGCTGCTCGAACTTTGAGGATTTCCAGGCAAGAAGGGCCAATATTAGGTTCAAAAGAGACAAGGATACCAAACCGGAATTTGTTCACACGCTGAACGGCTCGGGCCTCGCTGTCGGAAGAACCGTTGCCGCAATTCTGGAGAATTACCAGCAAGAAGACGGAAGCGTCGTCGTTCCAGAAGCACTACGTTGCTATATGAACGGTCTTGAGGTAATCAAATAATAATATATGAAAGACCGACAGTAACCTGCCGGTCTTTTTTATAGTAGGAGAGACGAAACGGATGATAAGGTCGATAAGCGATTTTCTTATTGAGAATAAAAGAGCTGGAAATGTTTCCTTCCATATGCCGGGCCATAAGGGCAGGTTTGAAATCTTCCAAAGATATGGATACGGGGATTTCTTTAGAGATGTGCTTATGGAAGATATCACTGAGATACCGGGTGCCGATGCTTTGTATTGCCCGAATTCAACTATAAAGGCAGTGATGGACAACTATGCGTCTCTTTACGGGGTAAAGCATACCGAACTCCAAGTCAACGGAGCAAGCGCTGGCGTAATGGCAGCGATTTTGGCATGTGTTCCGCGTGGAGGAAAGCTCATTCTCGGAAGAAATTCCCACCATTCGGCCTTCAGTGCGCTCAGGCTTGGAGAAATAGAACCTGTCTATTTAAGGCCTTTGGTCGATGAAGAGTATGGACTGCAGACGTGCATATCACCGGATGAACTGCATGCGGCCTGCGAGGAAAATCCCGACGCATCCGCTGTGTTTATAACAAGCCCTAATTATTATGGGATGCTTTCCGATATAGAGGCTATTTCGGAAATCGCACACGAATTCAATATGCTCGTAATCGTCGATCAGGCTCACGGCTCACATCTCAGGTTCATGGACTATGAAGATGAGTTAAGCCTGGAGAAACTAAGCGATGGAAAAAATAAGATACATAGGATAAGAAAACCGAGAAAAACTTCGGCCGAGATCTTGGGTGCTGACATTGTCATTAACAGCACGCACAAAACACTCCTTAGCTTTACCGGGACAGGAATCCTGAACATATGTAGCGACAGGGTAGCTATAGAAGGAATCACCGAATTCCTGAAAATGCTTCAGACGACAAGCCCATCCTACCTACTCATGGGAAGCCTAGATATAAATGAAAAAATCATGAGAAAATACGGGATGGAGATTATCTCATCTTGGAAGGAAGATATTTCATATTTCTATAAACGAGCATCAAAAATACGAGGACTTACACTTGTTGGAAGTGAATATCTAGAAGCTGAGGAAGGTAGATCGTCAAACTCGAATAGATTCAGTCCAGAAAGAATGGATCACACCAAGATAAATATCAGCATGGCAAACTTCGGAATAACTGGAGAACAGCTGGAAAGAGAGCTTAGATATAGGGGCATCGTAGCCGAGATGGTTCATGGAGAATTCGTTATGCTGCTGAGCGGTGTCGGAAATATAAGGGCGGACTACGATAAACTCCTCGGCGCTTTGGAAAAGATCGCCGACGGTTATGGAATCGGGATGAGTTTCGCTTCGGAGGGAGATTTCTCGTCAAATGCTGAGTTCGTTTTGGGCTCAACATCGGTTCCGAAAACAAAAGAAAGCGTGCCTCTGTATGCATCTGAGGGAAGGGTTTTGTACGATCCTCTTATCACATATCCGCCAGGATCACCGATTGCCTGTCCTGGAGAGCTAATGAGTATCGATGTAATAAGCTATATCGCAAATTCGATTCAGCGTGGAGAAAAAGTCTCTGGAGTAGATGAAGAAGGCCAAATATTTGTCGGGATGTGATAATATAGCAGTAGGCCTAATATTATTACTAAAAGACAAAAAAATAACACGATTGCATTGCAAATAAGACATTTCGCGTCAAAGTTGTTTCGTGAAGAAATGTGTTTTTTTCGTGAAAATAGTATATAATAGCAAGGCTATATAGGTATTTATATTAATGTAAGGTTATTTATTGAAAGGAGTTTCTAATAGGGATGAGCCAAAGGAAACATTTGCCAAGCATCCATGTACCTCATCACAAGAATACTGCCGGTTCTGAAACCGTTGTGATGCCCGTGCCGGATGTGGTTAAAATCTGTATGTCGCAGAACATTGGCGCTCCTTGTAAACCTC
>CAYFWG010000174.1:0-2262 GCA_964346775.1 uncultured Mogibacterium sp. | reverse complement strand
TTAATGAAGAAGAAGATTTGATTGTAAGCCCAGCATATGAATCATTCTATGTCAGTAAAGAAAATGAGTTATATCCGTTTTACCTGTATATGTTACTTCAAAGAGAAATTTTTGCAAAGAAAGTTTTATTCAATTCTTTCGGAAGCTCAACCTTGGTTTTTGGCTTTGATAATTTAGGGGAAGTAAAAATTCCTGTGCCAGACATTGAAATCCAAAAAGCCATTGCTATCATTTACAAAACATATAAAGAACGCTATTCTATCAACGAAAAATTAAAAAACCAAATAAAAGACCTATGCCCAATATTAATCAAAGGTTCGCTTGAAGAAGCAAGTGCCTAAAGGAGGCTGCGGGTTGGTTGAAAATATGTTTTTAATAAACGGTCAAGAAGCTAAGTGTAAGTCACTCGATGCTGTCTATGCTATGGACAACTCCTTTTTAGGCGGCCCTTATGAATGCAATTTTTCGCACACTATGTCAAACTTATTAACTTTCGATATTTGCATTCGTCAAGCAGCTGTTAGAGAAATTTCAATTCGTACAAAAATAGAAACCTCAACTGCACGACTTTTTGACTTATGCCAATCCATTGAAAAGCTCCTTATGTTTTTTGAAGGAAGATTTATACCACTGAAGTCATTAAAGTTTTCCGATTCGAATTCATTCAGTGCTGAAGATCTTTTATTAGGTAATGAGTGGTACAAAGATAGAAGATTAAAGTACTATATTTCCTCCGCCTTTTGCAATTATTCTCATAACAAGCTTTTAAACTTTGCTGAGGTGTTAAATGGTGAACTGTTTAGCAACTGGACTGATCTTGAAACAGAGCTTGATATTGCCTTGAGCGTAATTTTATATTCACTATCAAAAAATTGTATGACAGTAGATGTTAACTGTGCTTTTTTAATTGAAGTGGCAGAAACAATTGTGGAGTTGGTTACTTCTCGTATAAACCTTTTTTCTTCATTAAAGCCAGGTGACAGAGGAACCACCTTAAAGATGTGTTTAGATGCACTGATTTCAAAATATGGTACAGACATATTTGAAAAAGAGATTCAAAGTAAAAAAGACTATTTAAAAGTTTTGGTGAATAGTCGCGTCCGAGTTATGCATATTAAACGCAAACAAAAAGGCGATCATTTATCTGGCTCAGAATCGATTCTTTATTCAGTAAAATTTTTTGCTCTTTATCGCAAAATTCTTTTTGGGTTGCTTGGAATTGATGAAGGCCGATATAATGCGAATTTAAGAAAACTCATTGATAACTGGGAAGCATGGGAAAATATACAGGATGATTTTCTTAACCGAATATAAAATATCTACATAAAGCGGGAGGGATATTCATGGATTATATCTTTGAAAAGGGAAAGTTCACAGAGGACGAGCTTGAGAGGGCTATTATCACTCTTTTTGAGCAACAAGGATATACCTATGTCCACGGTGACAGTATCCACAGAAAGTTTGAGGATATTTTGCTCCTCGACGACCTCCGTGCCTTTATCTCCAGTCGATATGCATCTGATAATTTGAGCGAGAATGAAATGCAAAAAATTATCAACCGCATTAACCTCATTCCATCCGCCCCGCTTTATACGGGAAACCGTGAGACCTTTTGGCTTGTGAATGAAGGTTTTGACCTTGTGCGTGACGATGCAAGCGATGTTGCCTTACACATTGACTTTATAGACTTTGACGAACCGAGTAACAATATTTTCAAGGTTGTCAATCAATACTCTGTACAGGGTGAGCGTCTACGCCGCCCGGATTTGCTTGTCTTTATGAATGGAATCCCGATTGCCATATGCGAATTTAAAACTGCTATTGAAGAAGACAAGACCATTCATGATGCTTGGGAGCAGATTACCATTCGCTATAGCCGAGATATACCGAAACTGATGAAGTATTGCTTTTTGTCGGTCATCAGTGACGGTGCTAATACAAAAATGGGAAGTATCTTCACGCCCTATGAATATTACTATTCGTGGAATAAAGCGAATGATGTGGACAAGGTGTCAAATGGCATCAGCTCATTGTTCACCATGATTACGGGTGCATTTGCCACAGAGCGGATCACACAACTGCTAAGGGATTTTATATTCTATCCCGATGACAGTAAGAAAAGTGAGGCTATTATTTGCCGTTATCCTCAGTTCTTCGGTGCAGTGAAAATGCTGGACAATATCAAAGCACACCTGCGTCCGGGAGGGGATGGTAAGGGCGGTACATACTTTGGCGCAACCGGCTGCGGTAAAACATATACAA
>CAYFWG010000173.1:1836-2269 GCA_964346775.1 uncultured Mogibacterium sp. | reverse complement strand
CGTGTCGTGACGACATTATGAATTATCTTATCGCAAAGGGACTCAAGAATAGCGACGCCTTTAAGATAATGGAAATTGTCAGAAAGAATAGAATTCTGTCTGACGATCAGCTCAACTTGATGAAAACTCATGGAGTACCAGATTGGTATATTAAATCCTGCGAGACTCTCAAATACATGTTCCCAAGGGCTCACGCTGTCGCATATGTAATGATGTCGATAAGAATGGCGTGGTTCAAGGTAAATTATCCCGAGGCATTTTATGCGGCGTGGTTTACATCGAAGGTAGATAATTTTGATGCCGAGATAGTAGGAAGAGGGATTTCCGAGGTCGAAAGAAAGATGGCGGAAATCGAAGAACTCGACAAAACAGCAACAGCCAAACAAAAAGAAGCTTTGACGGTATACGAAGTAATCTATGAGATGCTATCAAG
>CAYFWG010000173.1:0-1826 GCA_964346775.1 uncultured Mogibacterium sp. | reverse complement strand
GTTATGAATTTGAAGAGCCTACTCTATCAAATGCAAGTCCGAATAAGTTTACTGTTCACGATGGCAAATTGATGCTTCCGTTTAATGCGATAAGCGGAATAGGCGGCTCGGCAGCCGAGTCCCTTGTTGAAGCATATAGGGATAAGGCGTTTACAACTATAGATGATATAAGGTCGAGGACGAAGTTGTCTAACTCAAATATAGAGGATTTGAAGAGGCACGGCTTGTTCTCCGATTTACCTGAGTCGGCTCAGATAAGCATTTTCGATATGTAAAAAATCTAGAATCATGTTGACAATATCCTACCGTAGTAGTAGGATATTTTCGGCATGATTTTATTGATTGGTGGAAAAATATGATAAATGTTAATAGTGAAAAACAAAAGATCATGATAACCAGGATAAGTATTTCTTTTATTCTGTTTGTCGCACTTCTGATATCTCAGCATACGGGGCTGATACCTGAGGAGTATCACAAGAGCTTAACTATGCTCGCTGTGTATCTGGTTCCATACTTAATTATCGGATATGATGTGGTAAGAGACTGCATTTACGGAATCTGTCGCGGTGAGGTTCTCGACGAGAGCTTTCTTATGACTTTGGCTACTTTTGGAGCATTTGCAAGCGGTCAATACGATGAGGCTGTTGCGGTAATGCTCTTCTATCAAGTCGGAGAGTTTTTCCAAGAGTACGCGGTTGAAAAATCCAGGGGATCTATTCGTCAGCTTATGAGTATAGCTCCTGAATATGCGAACCTTGAGAATGAGGATGGAAGCGTTGAGGTGATAGATCCTGAGAACATAAAGATCGGTGACATCTTGATTATCAAGCCAGGCGAGAAGGTTCCTATTGACGGAATTGTTATCGAAGGCGAAGGTGTTCTCAACACATCTGCATTGACAGGCGAATCCATGCCTTGTTTTGTAGAAGAAGGGGACAATATCGTATCGGGATGCATAAACGGCGATAAACTCATTAAGATACAAGCTGACAGAGAGTACGATGATTCCACTGTTTCAAGGATTCTTGAACTCGTCGAAACAGCATCGAGCAAAAAGTCCAAAACTGAAAAATTCATCACGAGATTCTCTCGTTACTACACTCCTGTAGTTGTAGTTGCCGCGCTTATGGTTGCATTTATCCCGCCGATTTTTGTCGGAGATTTGATGAAATGGATACTTAGGGGATGCACCTTCCTGGTAATTTCCTGCCCATGTGCACTTGTTCTTTCAGTGCCTATGGCATTCTTTGGCGGTATCGGCGCAGCTTCTAAACTAGGAATGCTAGTTAAAGGCGGAAATTATCTGGAGGCAATGGCGCATGTCGATACAGTTGCTTTCGACAAGACCGGGACTCTCACGGAGGGAAATTTTGAGGTTAGAATGGTGGACGCTGTAGACGGATACTCTACGGAAGAAGTCATAAGATATGCGGCTGCAGCAGAATCGGGTTCGACACATCCTTTGGCTTCTTCGATTATAGAAGCGTGCAAAAAGCCATTCTCTGAATCTAAAATAAGCAATATTGAAAACATAAAAGGAAGAGGAATTGTCGCAAAGGTTGGAAGGGATTGGATAGTTGCAGGAAGTCAAAGACTCATGGAGGAGAAGAATATATCGATAGATTCTTTCGAGTCGAAGGAAAAGGGCGTTACTGTCTACGTTGCAAAAAATGACAAACTCATAGGCTCTATAGTTTTGGCTGATTCCCCAAAGAAGAATTCCGAAAAAGCGCTCAAATCTCTCCTTGCGGAAGGGGTTAAGCATACCGTAATGATGACAGGAGATGCGAAGAAAAATGCCGAGATAACCGCTAATGAATTGGGCC
>CAYFWG010000172.1:0-2270 GCA_964346775.1 uncultured Mogibacterium sp. | reverse complement strand
TCAGCGATTGAGCCCCCTTGCTACATCCATTTGCAACTTCCCCGGACAGCAATGGTTTGGTATATCATCCCTTCTTCAGGACGGTAGGTGCTTTTAAGGGCATGAACCAAGAATCTCTTGTCTTGAAACAAGGAACAGGATATTCGCAGGTTTATCGTGATTGGCTGTTATTGACTTGTAGTTATGATTTGGAAGAAGGAATACGGAGCCTGGAACTGAAAGATATCGCAACCTTGTATGAGATATGGTGTTTTATAGAGGTTAAAAATCTTGTGCAGCAACTCTTGGGGGGAGAGAAGGTTGTGGTTGACAATCAAAGCCGTATGGAATTGAACAAGCATTTCACTTATTCATTGGCAAAGGGGCAGAAGTCGAAGGTTGTCTTTTCGCGTAGAACATCAGAAGGAGATTTGGTCGAGCTTGCCGAAGTGATTTATAATCCGAGGGAAGTACTTGGAAAAAGTTCGACGGAAACATCAATAGACCATACTTATTCGTTCACCGTGCCACAGAAACCGGATATCGTACTTCAGTTGACGAGACGTGATGTAGAAAACGGATTCAAGCTGACTTACCTTTTCGATGCAAAGTATCGGATTGGGGATACGGATATAGATGGAGTGGATGTTCCGCCTGATGATGCTATCAATCAGATGCATCGTTATAGAGATGCTCTTTATTATGATCCAAAACAAGAAGGGCTTCCTATCAAGAAAGAGGTGTTGGGAGGTTATATACTTTTCCCGGGAAATGGAAAGGATGAGGATGTAGAAAATGCCAACTTTTATCGCTCCATTGAAAAAGTGAATATCGGTGCTTTTCCGCTTCGCCCTAACAATGAGGGGAGCGCACATTTGCTGGAACGGTTTCTGCGTTCGCTGATTTGGGAACAACCTACGGTACAAATCCTTCAAGATGTAAAGTCGCATAAGGGGACAAGCCTAACGATAGAGAAAGTCGGGAATATCTTGGCGGTTACTGTCTTTGAAAATGGAGAACGTGAATATTATGACAAGTTCCGGAACCGGGAAAACGAAATAGAATATTATTTTGGAAAGATTACTCCTTCTAATAAATTAGGACTATTGAATTTCCAGAAATATGATTATTTTGTGCCTGTGATTAAAGGGCAGATACGTGACATTTATCAGATAGACTTCTGTTCGGTGATGTATCGCAAGGATCTTCCTCATCGGGAGGGAAAGCAAATTGCCGATGATGATGTAAGAATTGTGATGAAACTGGTCAAACCTTCTTATTTGATAGGAAGCAAACAGTTTGTCCCCTTGAAGTCTGTATTGTTTCCTCCTCGTCATTGGGGATTTCGAGAGTTTACATCCGTATGTGAACTTTTGAGTTTTACGGTTTAACCTTCTTGGTTCATTTGCCAAACTATCGGCTTCTAACTTCCGATAACTCCGGGCGAAGCCTTGACTCCCGATAACTGCCGTGAATAATATAGGTTAAACCTCCTTTAACCTCCTTAAACCTCCGTTAAAGCACCACCCCATTTTCTGCCCGTTGTATCTTTGCATCGTGGTCACAAAGAAACTGGTTTTGCAGACTGACGAGCGAACAAGACCGACTTTTATTAATCAACTTAAAATTAAAAAACTATGGCTTTGAATTATGAAGTAAAAAAGAGAGTATTCGGTTTTGACGAGACAAAAACGGAAAAGTACGTGGCGCAGATGAAAACTTTGGGTGTGGTAGGTTTTAAGGATTTATGCGACGAGGTTTCCAAGATAGGCATGGCGCCTCGCGGTGTGGTGAAGTTGGTGCTGGACGGATTGATCGACACCTTGAATATGGATATCAACAAGGGATTTTCGGTACAGCTGGGTGAGTTCGGCTTTTTCCGTCCCGGCATCAACGCTAAGAGCCAGGACAAACTGGAAGACGTGACGGCAAGCACGATTTATCGCCGCAAGATTATCTTCACCCCGGGCTTCTACTTTAAGGACATGCTGACCCGCGCCAGCGTAGAGAAGATGGATTGGTCGGGCAACGGCACCGTTTCTGGCGGGGGTAGCTCCAAACCAAATCCGGATGGCGGCGGTTCCGATGGCGACCAGGGAGAAAATCCGGTAGGATAAACATTCTGTAAATAAGGAGTATATGAACCTTCTCAGAAAAAGGTTCATATTCTCCTTGAAATACTTGACTTCGCCTTTTGAATATCGTATCTTTACATCAATCATTTAAAAATCAGACAAACTGCTACGGACACAGAAAATGGCTTTCGTATCACGACTTATAAAAAGAAAGAT
>CAYFWG010000171.1:0-2278 GCA_964346775.1 uncultured Mogibacterium sp. | reverse complement strand
AGTCCAAGAAGCACACCGCCCGCCACCACCGAGTAGACTGCCTGGTGCTCGCCCTGCTGATCCATCTGTCTGAATGCCATAGCAAACTTGATTCCGCCGTAAACCAACATGACCGCGCCGATCGAGGTGCCCAGTGTAATGAGGACTCCTTTTAAAGAGTCGATTGCATGTGTATAGCCCATAGCTCGTTTCTCCTTTCGTTTTTGGTAGAGCCTTTCTCGCCCTTCGTAAGATATGTGGGACACCTCTTTGCCTAATCCGAAACAAAAAAAGAATTTTTTGCAAAAAAAAACCCGAACCGGTCATTTACCGATTCGAGGTTTTGTTTTCTTATGAAGCCGCTTGTTTTCGGCTTTTTTAAAATATTATTATGGTACCATTCCGACCCCATCCCCTGCCCGACTCCCGGAGATGGATCGATTCGGTCAGAATCTTTGAATTTATGCCGACGCGATGTGCTTTTACCACATATATTTGCATGCATTACAACGCATGGATTTTCCTATTGTACCGGATGCCAACCCAAGCACTCCAGTAGAAACTATTCTTCCCGCATGAATCGGTTCGACATTTAGGGACCCACAATTGGGACCACCGCGTTTGGTAACTCCTTCCTGCTTTATTACAACCCGTTCTACCTTGGATTCAGAAATAGTTTTCTTTTCTGCTCCAGCCTCTGACTTCCATTTTTCACAATAGCCCTTTGCTCTGCCCTCTAAAAGTTTTCTTACTTTTTCCTGCTTTTCCATAGGCAGTGAAGATAAATCCCTTCCCTTTTCATCATCTATAAAAGGAATGACATCTGCTTCATTTATTCTCTCTATGCCTGTCTTGTTGGTCCTTTTCCAATCCGCAGCATTCTGATGAATATCTAATGTGTTCGGCTTTGACACATCAATGCCCTTAGATAAAAGGATATAATATATCATAAAGAGTTCATTCGCCGTTGATTCAATTCTAGCTGTGTCTGCTCCATCTTTTCTGGTGGAAAGTTTTTCTTTCCAACCGTTAATTTCATTTTTGTAATCTAGTATATATTTACCTATTTCATCCACAGCCTTTTGCTTATCCATAATGGGATATCCACAGTGTGGGCATGTTGTTGCTTGATCTGATACTTTCCCACCGCATTCAGGGCATTCTATTAACGCCATGCTTAGACCTCCAATCCTATTTTGCTCTTCTCCTATCAATCATACGTTTATACTTATTGGCACGGTTCCGAAGTTCTTTGCAATATAGCTCTCCCTGCATCGCAAATTCAAGGAGTTCTTCATCTGTTATTTTCTTCTTTAACAGTGCATGAATAATGGCGTTTCTTCCGTTCACCCAATCGAAAACCTGATCCAAAAAATCGTCAGAAAAGTATTTGCCTATGATTGAACCTTTACGTTCGCTCAACTTTTGAATCTTATTCTTTTTTCTTGCAAACGAGATGTGCTCCCGATCATTCTTAGGAACAATCTCATTCCCTTCATAAGACAGGATCGATTCTGTTCGATCCTCCATGATGGCATATTCGATAAATACGGCCTCCAAATAAAATGCATTTGCCATAGCTTTTTTTAGGCGATCAAACTGTACCCTGTAATTATTTTGTTTTTCAACATTGCTTATCTTCTCACTCATAATATCTAAATCCTGGTACAACAGAAAACCTCTTCGTTCGCCCCTCTTCTACACAACTAACTCTATCTGACATTCCTCGCAAACACTTAAGCATTCCTTGTACAGAAACTTCTATCTCGTCATCAGATTCTATTATTTCCATCGCTGTACTGTTAGGTTTTCTCTCTAAAATACTTAACACCTTATTCTTTAATTCGATACTGTCAGGATTAGAATAAGCAGCTTCCTTTTCCTCGGGATAATAAGAAAAACCTTGCGTAACAGAAAACGCATGACCAAATTTTGTTTCCTGCTTTACTACCTTATTCTGTGCTATCATTCTGTTAATGAGGATATAAATTCTAGAGGAATTTATATCCTTTTTTTCAAGTATCTGATTTCCGGTAGCGTCAGCAGCCAATATTTCAGTAGTGGAAATATTAGGATGTCCTACCAATATCTCTAAAATTGCATTTCTGACTTCTGGAGTGTCAAAATCAGGATTAAGGCTTTTGGTATGCTCTGTTTCATGTTGAAAATCGTTATCAAAATTACCAACATTAACAGAACTATCGACCATATTCGGTATCTGAAGGTTGTGATACGAGCTAATAAAATGATTTAGAAGAGTTGCATTCTTTTCTCTTAATGCTTTCTCTCTAGAATTTTC
>CAYFWG010000170.1:1959-2281 GCA_964346775.1 uncultured Mogibacterium sp. | reverse complement strand
CATTGCAAGATGGAAGAGCTTCTCGAGAATCACGAGGTGGATGCTGCCGTTACAATGCATTACCCGTTCCCTATAGGTGTTTCGACTGTAGGAAGAGTAATCACACCTGCAAAAGGCAAAGAGATGTTCATCGCAAATACTACTGGTACTTCAAGTGCCGATAGGATTGAAGGAATGATTAAGAATGCCGTATACGGTATTATCGCTGCAAAAACATGTGGCGTAGCTGATCCTACTGTAGGTATCATCAATGTCGATGGTGCTAGACAGACGGAAAAAGCCTTGAAGGAACTTGTCGAAGGCGGTTATCCTATTAGATTTG
>CAYFWG010000170.1:0-1949 GCA_964346775.1 uncultured Mogibacterium sp. | reverse complement strand
CGGGAAGATCTGACGGCGGATGTGTTATGAGAGGAAATGACCTGCTTCAGGGAACACCTGATATAATGGTTACCGATTCTCTGACAGGAAACGTTCTGGTTAAGATGCTCTCGGCATATCAAACAGGTGGAAGCTATGAAGCTTCTGGATACGGATACGGCCCGGGAATCGGAGAAGGATATGATCGTCTGGTCATGATTATCTCAAGAGCATCCGGAGCTCCTGTAATTGCAGGCGCTATCCGTTATGCGGCACAGCTCGTAAGAGGCAAGTATTTCGAAGTTGCAGCTAAAGAGTTTGCAGCAGTCAAGAAGGCAGGTCTCGACAAAATCCTCGAGGCACGCAAGGCAGCAGCAAAACCTGTAGGAGAAAGCGAAGAAAAAGTAACCGCACCTCCTTCAGAGATCGTAACTGAACAAATCGCCGGAATAGAAGTCATGGACCTCGAAGACGGAGTAGTTGCCCTATGGAAGAAAGGCATTTATGCCGAAAGCGGAATGGGATGTACAGGACCTATAATCCGTGTCAGCGAAGCAAATTGCGAAAAAGCAGTTGAAATACTGACGGCAGAGGGTTTTGTATCCTAAACAACTGAATTTTAATTAAGGACGGAGGCAGTGCATGAGCACAGCCTCCGTTAATTTAGGCTTGAAAATGGAGAAGTGAAGCCGGAAATAAAATGAAGATGGAAATAGATTGAGATAAATATTTATGCTCGAATAATTGACCGACTCATAGCTTTGAGTTTATAATTATCAGTAATTGGGAGATATTACAGATATTAAACATAGTTATAGTATATAGAAAGAAGGTATGGAAATAAAAAGTTTCATGAAAGAATTCAAAGAGTTTGTAATGCGTGGCAATGTCATGGATATGGCTGTCGGCATAATCATAGGTGCAGCTTTCACAGCGATCGTTACATCGCTGGTAGATGATATACTGTCGCCTATCATCGGACTTTTGGTCAAAGTTGATTTCAGCAACTTGGTTGCTAATGCAATGGGAGTAGAAATTAAATACGGCGCATTTATAATGGCTGTTATCAATTTCCTCATCGTGGCATTTGTTGTCTTCCTGATGGTCAAAGGTATCAACAAGGCAAAGGGAGAACCTAAAGAAGAGGCTGCACCTACAACTAAGACTTGCCCATATTGCAAATCCGAAATTGCTCTCGATGCGACAAGATGTCCTAATTGCACTTCCGAACTATAGCTTGGTAGAGCCTGCTAAAACGCTGTAAACATTGACTTTTACAGCGTTTTTGAGTATTATTGGCAGATATACTATAACGAAAAATTTTCGTTTGAGTGGACATAAGATCCATAGGAGGAAGACCGTATATGAAGAAATACGAATATTTACCGCAATACGATTATCAGGATTTAAAAGAACTGATCAATCGTGTTGCAGACGAGTTCAAAGATAAAACAGCTCTTATTTTCAAGAGCAAAGACAGAAAAACAGAGACAGAAATATCCTACACAAAGCTGAGAGAAGACATCGATTCCGTTTCGGCTTACCTAATCGAGCAGGGCTTGAAAGGGAAGAGAATTGCCGTAATAGGACCGAACTCATACGAATGGGTTCTTATCTATTATGCGGTAATGAACAATGTCGGAGTTTTGGTACCTCTGGACAAGGGACTGCCTGAAGAGGAGATTGCAAACTCGCTCAAGCTCAGCAAGTGCGAAGGCATAGTCTACGACGCAACCTATGAGAAGACTATCAAGGACCTCGAAGAAAGCTTCGGTGTCAAACTGGAGAAGAACATTTCGATGGAAGAACTAACTCAGGACAAACTTCCAGAGTACAAGTCCCTCGTAGACAAACACAGAGATGATTTCAAGGTAATAGACAAGGACGAGACGAGCCTCATCCTCTTTACCTCGGGAACGACGAGCCAGGCAAAAGCGGCTATGCTCTCACACAGGAACATAGCTTCCAAC
>CAYFWG010000169.1:0-2291 GCA_964346775.1 uncultured Mogibacterium sp. | reverse complement strand
ACCAAAGCCAAAGACGATGTCATTGTTCATCGAGGAAATGAAGGAGAAGGGCTACGAAGTGCCTTCCTCTCAGATTATCGCAGAGTCTTTTCTATATATCGCTACCCTGCCCCAAGCTGAATTGGAGGCGGTGTTAACAGATAAGTCACGCCCGATGATGCAACGCATTATTGCCAAGGGAATACTTGACAAGAAAGGACTTGATGTACTCGAAAGAGTTATTGATAGAGCCTACGGAAAGATTCAGCGCATTGACCTTACAAGCAAGGGCGAGCAGATTAAGCAAGACCCATTGCAAGTACACGTTGTTACCAATAACGAAGAGTATCAGAAGATTCTCGCTGAGATTCAGAAAGAGAAGGAAAAGAAGGATGCTGAGGCAGACAGGACATCAGAATAACAAAAGAAGCGAAGAAAGGATAATAGAGATATGCCGCACGTATATTTAGCAAAGAACTACATGAGGGTGAAAGCAGCGAAGGAGGCAGGGTTTACAACTTGCTCTCTTCAAGGAAGCTCACGTTCTGCCAAGACCTACTCGGTTGTGCAGTTCCTTTGTATGCTTTGCTTCAACTATGCTGGAACGACCGTTTCCATCATTCGTGCTGGTATGCCTTCTATTAAACGTACCGTATATCGTGACTTCAAGGATATTATGCTCAACTTTGGTTGGTGGAAAGATAAGTGCATGAATAAATCAGAGTTCGTTTACACCTTCCCTAACGGCTCTTGGATTGAGTTCTTCTCCACCGATAATGAGCAGAAGGTGCGTGGTTCTAAGCGTAAGATACTTTTCGTAAATGAGGCGAATGAGCTTTCTTTCATCGAATGGCAGCAGCTACAGATGCGTACCACGGAGTTCTCTATCCTTGACTACAACCCTTCTTTTTCTGAAGAACACTGGATAAATCAGGTAAACGAGGAAAAAAGCACTTATTGGTTTATATCCACCTATAAGGATAATCCTTTCCTCGAGCCAAAGGTTATCGCTGAGATTGAGAGCCTTAAATGGAAGAATCCGAGCCTTTGGCGTATTTATGGTTTGGGATTGCGCTCTATGGTTGAGGGCTTGATTTTTAAGAATGTAGTTATTGATGATTATATTCCTATACAAGCGCACAGACACCGATACAGAGGTATTGACTTCGGTTACTCCAATGACCCTACAGCGATTGTTGATGTGTATATCTACGGAAAGATTATCTATATAGATGAAATATGCTATCAGACAGAAATGCTTGCTTCTGATATTATCAGGGTATTGAAAGAGGATAAAAAAAATATTGAGGTAATATCAGAGAGTGCCGACCCTCGTCTGATTGATGAAATTTATAATGCTGGTATTGATATAAAACCTGTAAAGAAGTTCGCAGGTTCTATTCAAGCTGGTATTATGAAGATGCAAGAATACACAATTCATATAACAAAACGTTCTACAAATGTAAGAAGGGAATTTAACAATTATACCTACCGCCAAGACAAGGAAGGAAAGTGGCTTAATGA
The DNA here is from genome assembly GCA_964346775.1 of uncultured Mogibacterium sp. Classification (GTDB taxonomy): domain Bacteria; phylum Bacillota; class Clostridia; order Peptostreptococcales; family Anaerovoracaceae; genus Crickella. The sequence continues at coordinate 788 of CAYFWG010000169.1, read as the reverse complement.
GCCTATAGATATGTATAATCACGCTATAGATGCATGCCGATATGTTGTCATGGAGAAGTTATTGGGCGATTATGGCAGCGGAATGCAAGCCGCCGACATTCTCGGTCTGATGGGTTAAAATCGAAATGCTTATGAAACGAATATATGATAAACAACCAAGGGAGCACCATCGTAAACGCTCCCACTATAATAGCAGAGGAGTAGCCAAATTATCCTTTGATAATGAGAAGGCAGCCACAAAATACATAAAGAAAAAGCGGCTGCTCGGTTACTCCGCATACCTTTGCAACGAGTGCAATCATTGGCATATTGGAAGGAGTAAAACAAAATAAGGCAGAGAAGAAATCCTCTTCCCTGCCCAATTCCTATGATAGTTTTACATTCTTTACTAACCAATCACCGATGGTAAGATGCTCGGCTTCTGCTTTGTGTCTCAATAAGAAAAGATAGTCTTTATCAATAGACGTATGAAGCATTGTTTTATTGAGCTTCTTACGTCCTGCGCCTATCCTTGCGCCTCCGCTTCCTTTCTTTCTCATTTTATGCTTTGACCGTGATAGCGAGGGCTTAGATTTTATTATTCAGGCAGATAGTTATAATTCTTTTCGATATAAGCTTCCAACTCATCTATCTGCTCTTGTGTTGGCTCACCCATATTATCCTCGGTCTCAGAATCATCAAAATACTCGTTCCAACCTGTGCCGTTCTCTGCGTTGTGGATGATATAATCTGAAATGCTGCTGTACCAACCATTCATAATGGCATCTTCGTTGTCGTGAACGATACTG
>CAYFWG010000168.1:0-2302 GCA_964346775.1 uncultured Mogibacterium sp. | reverse complement strand
ACGATACCGTTCTTTATGTTCTTAGAGAGAATGAGACCTCACGACGAATACACCTTGGACTTTGACTGGTTCTATAGAAAGCTCTTAAACCCCGTGGTCAAGTGGCTATCTTCAGGTCTGATAAAGATATTTACATGCACGGAGAGGGCGATTGTAGGAAGTATCGTCTATATTGGCAAGCATATCAATAACCCTTACTTGATAACAAGAGAAAGCAGAAACGAAAAAATTAGGAATTTTTCCTTCGAAAATGAGGATATGCCTATAGGACAAGCCATTATTGCTGTAATTATAGCTCTAGTGATAATGATAATTGCTGCAATTTTAATAGTTCAGTGACCAAAGAATAAATTCACATAATCTTCACCGAAAAAATGAATAAATTGTTAGCACTCAAGCTCAATGAGTGCTAAAATATAGGTAGATAAAAAAGTCTACCTTTTTTGTTTGAGATTATTTTGAATATTATTGGGAGGAACAATATATATGAATATAGAAAAATACACACAGAAATTACAAACCGCTGTTATGGAAGCTCAGAACACCGCGCTTTCTTACGGCAACCAGATGATTGATGTCGAACATCTTCACTACGCTATTTTGTCGGATACCGAAGGGCTGATACCGAGATTGCTCGAAGCTATGAATGTTAATTCAGCTTCACTTAAGAACGATGTTGTTAAGATGATTGAAAAGATGCCGAAGGTCTCAGGAGAATATCAGGCATATGTCTCCACAAGGCTTAATAAGGTTCTCCTCGAGGCGGAAAATATGGCTAGTGAAATGGGAGACGATTATGTAAGTGTTGAACATGCTTATCTGGCGATAATTAAGGAAAACAACAAAGACACTAAAGATTTGCTTAGAAGGCACGGTATAGATAAGGATCAATTCCTAAAAGCTCTCAGCATGGTCAGGGGTAACCAGAGGGTTACGAATCAAAACCCGGAAGACACTTATGATGCTTTGAATAAGTTTGGAATCGACCTTGTCGATAAGGCTAGGACGGGCAAACTTGACCCTGTTATCGGCAGAGATATGGAGATAAGAAGGACGATTGAAATACTTTCCAGAAGAACCAAGAATAATCCAGTTCTTATAGGTGAGCCGGGAGTTGGTAAAACCGCAGTGGTTGAAGGTCTTGCACAGAGAATCGTTAACGGAGACGTTCCTGAAAACCTCAAGGATAAGACGATATTTTCTTTGGACATGGGCTCTTTGATCGCAGGTGCAAAATATAGGGGAGAATTCGAGGAAAGACTCAAATCCGTCCTCAACGAAATCGACAAATCAAATGGAAGAATCATTCTCTTCATAGACGAAATACATAATATTGTAGGAGCAGGAAGAACAGAAGGATCGATGGATGCTGGAAACCTTCTCAAGCCAAAGCTGGCAAGAGGAGAGCTTCACTGTATAGGTGCTACGACTTTGAATGAATACAGACAGTATATAGAGAAGGATGCAGCCCTCGAAAGAAGATTCCAGAAGGTTCTAATCGATGAACCGACAGTAGAAGACACAATATCGATACTCAGAGGACTCAAGGAGAAATTCGAAATCCATCACGGAGTTAGAATAACAGACAATGCGCTGATTGCCTGTGCGGTTCTTTCGAACAGATATATCAGCGACAGATATCTTCCAGATAAGGCTATAGACCTTATGGATGAAGCTGCTGCAAGAATAAGAACTGAGATAGATAGCATGCCTGCAGAACTGGATACTATGCATAGGAAGATAATGCAGCTGGAAATTGAGAAGCAGGCTTTGTCCAAAGAAGACGACAAAGCGAGCAAGTCCCGTCTGGAAGCGATCAAGTCCGAGCTTGCTAATCTCAAGGCTGAGAACGATGCTTTGACAGCGAAGTGGGAAAAAGAAAAGAACAGTATCAAAGAACTTAAGGACAAACAGAAAGAACTCGACGAGGTAAGACATGAGATCGAATCTGCCCAGAGAAGATATGATCTTGAGAAGCTTGCAGAATTGAAATACGGTAAGTTGCCTATTCTGGAACAGGAGATCGACAGTATCAAGGAAATGGCTTCGAAGGCTGAAGAAAACAGGCTATTGAGAGAAAAGGTCGATGAGGGCGATATTCGCGAGGTCATAGCTGATTGGACGGGAATCCCTGTCGACAAACTTGCTGAATCTGAGCGTGAGAAGTTGCTCGGTTTGGCTGACATATTGCACAAGAGAGTAATCGGACAGGATGCAGCCGTTGACGCAGTTGCTGATGCGATTCTTCGTGCCAGAGCAGGTATTAAGAAGGAGAACAGACCGATGGGTTCGTTTAGATTTA
>CAYFWG010000167.1:0-2311 GCA_964346775.1 uncultured Mogibacterium sp. | reverse complement strand
TCGGATGAGAGAAAGACTCTCGTCGTTTCTGGACACCAGACAAAAGGAAGAGGCAGACTCGGTCGCAGTTTTTTCTCACCTGAAGACACTGGATTGTATATGAGCTTGATCTTGAGAAATCCACCTTATACAGCAGAAGAGGCTGTAAAGATTACAACAATGGCTGCAGTTTCAGTCTGTACGGCAATTGAAGAGACATCGGGCAAAGAAGCCCTGATAAAATGGGTTAACGATGTCTTTGTTTCGGGGAGAAAGGTTTGCGGAATATTGACTGAAGCTTCCCCTTCCTTAGAAGGAAACTCTCTTGAATACGCTATTCTTGGAATAGGAATAAATGTATACATGCCTATAGGTGGTTTCCCAGAAGATATAGCTGGCAAAGCTGGTGCAATACTTGACGAAACGACACCCGAATCGAGGAATCGACTTGTCGGAAGCATAGCAAACAACTTCATGAAATACTATTTGGCTGATTGTGATAACAGAGAAAAAGACGTTCCTGATTCTGGCGCTTTGGATTATATAGAAGAATATCGCCAGCGCTGCTTCGTACTCGGCCAGGAAATCCTAGTTATTAACGGAGAGTCACACAAAAAAGCGACAGCCGTCGATATAGATGACAGATGTCGCTTGGTAGTAAGATATGGTGATGGGACTCTTCAAACATTGAATTCTGGTGAGATCCAGCTCTTATAATTTATCCGAGAATTCATTCTCTGTTCTGCAAATTCTTCAAAAACATCTGGTAAATCTTTAATAATCTCCATCACTGAATCTATCTCCATATTAATTTTTCTGATTTGAATTGAGTTTGAACTCCAGCCTGACCGGATTGTGGTCGCTGTTTTCAAAATCTTCGTTTATAGTTTTAACTTTCTCTATTCCAACATTCGGCGAGCATAGGAATCCGTCTATGACGTAGTACTGTGTTCCCGCCTTATCCTTAGGATTGTATGGTTGATTCAGGAGTCTGCAAGTCGGATTCGACTTATCGTATGCCATATTCCATCCTGCAGGCATCATGTCGGTATCCACGTGACCAACAGACCACAAGTCCTCATGCTTTAGAGGGTACTTATCGAATGTATCAGGAAAAGTCTGGTTCCAATCTCCGCCTGCAATAACGTAATTGCCTTTTTTGTATTCTTTCTCAATAAACTTAACCAGTTTTTCTGTCTGAGCTATCTTCCCTTCACCGCTGTCGTATGCCTCAAGGTGCAGATTAACCAAAACAAGCTTCCTATCTTCTCCTTCTATAGGTAGATAGGTTACAAGCATGCATCGTTTGAGGTTTGCGATTCTAGTTGGCCATTTAAAGGGATTAGGAAGGGAAATGCGAAGAGCCTCATCCATTTCCTTCTCTCCAGTCGTCATTATTCCGCTCTCTACCTTTCCAATTGGAGGAAGAGGATATGGAACAAAGGCGCAGGAATAATTGAGAGCAAAGGCAGAATTTCCGCGTTTGAGAGTATCTTCAAGAGGTATTCTATAGGACCTTGATGAGTCGCGATCCACTTCCTGAAGCATATATAGATCTGCATTCTGCTCATCAATCGTCTTATCAATACCGACGAGATACCTTTTTACGGTATTCTCGTCGGCAGATTTAACATTCTCTCCACCGTCCATAAAGAAGTCTGATTCAGCACCGAGTCCGGCATATCCGATATTCCACGATATTAGACTCATGCTCTTATCGAGTTGTACAGCATCCTTTTTGTTTTGTGATTCTGATGCCTTAATATCTACCTTTTCGATCTCTTCTGGTTTAAATTCAGTTAATGTAAGATAACCGAAAAATATTACTACGACTGCGATAATTGCGACTATTATTTTGAACAGTACTTTGAGAGTTTTCTTCATTAGAATTATCCTTGCATATATTCGTGCATGGCAGCAGCTGCATTTTTGCCTGCTCCCATGGCTTTAATAACTGTTGCGGCTCCTGTACATGCATCTCCTCCGGCATATACGCCAGGAACAGATGTAGCTCCTGTTTCCTCATCGGCTTTGATTCCGCCTCTTTCGGTAACTTCGAGACCATCTGTCGTTTGACAGATAAGATTGTTGAGTCTTGTACCGAGAGCCATTATTACTGCATCTGTATCGATTGTAAACTCAGAGCCACAAATTTCATTAGGCCTGCAACGTCCTGATGCATCCGGCTCGCCGAGTTGCATCTTGATACATTCTACCTGCGTTACGTTGTTGTTCTCATCGCCTATGATGCGAACAGGATTGTTGAGGAGGTGGAAAATGATTCCTTCTTCTTCAGCATGCTCGATTTCCTCAGCTCTTGCAGGCATCTCTT
>CAYFWG010000166.1:0-2312 GCA_964346775.1 uncultured Mogibacterium sp. | reverse complement strand
TCCTATCTCAGCTGCACGCAAGGCCGCCGCGGTATCTGTAGTGAAAAAAGGACTGCCTGTTCCACATCCGAAAATAACGACATCTCCTTCTCTAAGGTATTCCATCGCTTTTCTTCGAGAGTAGCCTTCCGCCATATCGCGAATCTCGATAGCAGTCATAAGCTTTGCTTCACATCCGATAGACAGAAGTGCGTCTTGCAAAGCGAGGCCGTTCATCACCGTAGCGAGCATTCCCATATAATCCGCCGTAGGTTTGTCGATATTTCCACCAGTTCTTCCTCTGAATAGATTTCCTCCGCCTACTACTATCGCAACCTCTACTCCAGCATCTTTGACATCTTTAATCTGGGAAGCAACTCTTTCAGCCGAAGCTGCATCGATTCCGTTTCCGTCATCACTCGATAGAGCTTCACCGCTTACCTTGATCAAAACTCTTTTGTACTTGATAGCCATAAATTCTCCTTTGGGTTTATAAAGCTTTTGACTCAATCTCTTCCTGCAGTTTAGCTATAAATTCATCCACGCCCATTACACCGATTTCTCCTGTCTTGATCGATCTTACGGATAATGTGTCGTCGGCAACTTCATTGTCTCCGATTACGCAGATATATGAATCTCTTGCGTTTCTTGCTTCTCTGAGCTTATATCCGATTTTCTCGTTTCTGAGATCCGTCTTAACACGAAGCCCTGCATTTCTGCATCTTTCTGCAACCTTCTCGGCAAATTCCGAATGTGCTTCGGTTACAGTGAGTAGCTTAACTTGTACAGGTGCCATCCAAAGCGGGAATTTTCCCTCAGTGTTCTCGATGAGTATTCCGATGAATCTCTCGATCGAGCCGAGTTTTGCGGTATGAATCATGACAGGTCTGTGTTTCTCGCCGTCTGCTCCTACATATGTGATGTCGAAGTTGTTAGGCATCTGCATATCCAGCTGGATAGTTCCGCACTGCCATGTTCTTCCGATACAATCCTTAAGATGGAAGTCGATTTTCGGACCGTAGAAAGCTCCGTCTCCAGGATTCAGCTCGTAATCTTTTCCTACTTCTTCTATAGCTTCTTGCAGCATCTTCTCCGAGAAGTCCCAGTCCTTAATTTCTCCCATAAAGTCCTCAGGTCTTGTTGAAAGTTCAATCCTATACTCGAATCCGAAGGTTCTATATATCTCGTCGATACACTGAATAACGCCCTTAATCTCGTCCTTAATCTGTTCAGGAAGCATGAAAATATGTGCGTCGTCCTGAGTGAAAGTACGTACCCTCATAAGGCCATGAAGAGCTCCTGACAGCTCGTGTCTGTGAACCTGGCCCCTCTCTGCGATTCTGATAGGAAGATCTCTGTAAGACCACATTCTGCGCTTGTATACGAGAATTGATCCCGGGCAGTTCATCGGCTTAACAGCGTACTCTTTCTCGTCGATTTCCGTGAAGTACATATTATCTCTGTAATGTCCCCAATGACCCGATATGAGCCAAAGCTCTTTGTTAAGAATCAAAGGAGTTTTAATCTCATCATATCCGTATCTCTTATGAAGATCGCACCAATATGATTCGAGTTCATTTCTCAAAATCATTCCGTTAGGTAGGAAGAATGGGAATCCTGGGCCGTAATCGGAGAGCATGAAGAGATCCATTTCTTTTCCGATCTTGCGGTGGTCTCTCTTCTTCGCCTCTTCCATCATATTCAGGTATTCGTCCAGTTCTGCCTGTGATGGGAATGAAGTTCCGTATATTCTCTGCAACATCTTGTTATCGGAATCGCCCTTCCAATATGCTCCTGCAACAGAGGTTAGGGTTATTGCTTTAATTTCGCCTGTGCTTTCGACGTGTGGTCCTGCACAAAGGTCGATAAAATCTCCCTGTTTGTAGAAAGAAATTACCTCATCTTCTGGAAGATCTTTAATCAGCTCAACCTTGTAGTCTTCGTTTCTTTCTTCAGCGAGTTTGATTGCTTCTTCCCTTGGGAGTTCAAATCTCTCGATAGGATAATTTGCTTTAACGATCTTCTTCATTTCCTTTTGAATTTTGAGAAGATCCTGCTCGCTAATCTTGTGATCAAGATCTATATCATAGTAGAACCCGTTATCGACAGCTGGGCCGATAGCAAGCTTCGCTTCAGGCCAAATTCTCTTAATTGCCTGAGCTAGAATGTGGGAACTCGTATGTCTGAATTTGTCCCTTGCTTCTTTATCTGTGAAATCATATTTAATGTTTGCCATTGCTCATCCTCCCTGAAATTATAGCAATTAATTGTATCATTTTTATGGTCGTATCTCTATTACTTCTCCCGATAAAACTGCCGCTTCTACGAGAGCT
>CAYFWG010000165.1:443-2313 GCA_964346775.1 uncultured Mogibacterium sp. | reverse complement strand
TCTGAAAAAAGTCAAGGAAGCTTTGGATTTTAATATATCGAAGATAGCGGGATTACTTGTTACTCATGAGCATGGGGATCACTTTGGGTATATCAAGGACTATCTCAAGGCTGGCATACCTATAAAAACTAGCCATGGTACATGGTCGACATTGGATATTGAACTTGATGTTAAGGACATGATGGTGCGAGCTGGATACTGGTATCAGCTAGGAGGATTTACAGTAACGCCTTTCCCAGTCGTACATGATGCAGCGGAGCCGTTCGGATACATCATCAGGCATCAAGAAATAGGTACGCTATTATTCGCCTCTGACACAGAATATATCCGGCAGAATTTCAAAAAGCTTCAGCTGAATCACATCATGGTCGAATGCAACTATTCGCAGAAAATTATAGATGGTCGTGTTCATCAGGGCGAAACAGTAAAAGGTCTTCGGGACAGGGTGCTACAGTCTCATATGGAGCTGGAGACTTGTAAAGAGTTTATCCGTCAAAATAAGACGGTAATGCTTGACAATGTGGTTCTTCTTCACATGTCGGATGGCAATTCAGACGAAAAGCAATTCGTAAAAGAGATCCAGGAAGTCGTTGGCGAAAGAGTAAATGTATTCGCTGCAGACAAAGGACTTGAAATTAATATTGATTTTTTACCATTTTGAAAGGAGTAACAACATGAATAAAGTAGTTTTAATTGGACGATTTACACGTGATCCGGAGGTTAGATATACCCAGGGTGGGTCATCTGTTGCAAATTTTTCTCTAGCAGTAGATAGAAGATTTAAGCAAGAGGGTGGCGATTCAGCAGATTTTATTAGATGCGTATCATTTGGGAAAACTGCTGAATTTATTGAAAAGTACTTCCACAAAGGAATGAAAATCGGTGTATGTGGTCGCATTCAGACTGGTAGCTATACCAATAACGAGGGTCAGAAGATTTATACAACTGATGTTGTTGTGGAGGAATCTTACTTTGTAGAGAGCAAGAGCTCCAGTGGTGGACAAGCCGACTCTGGTCCCCAATACACACCATCACCTGCAGGTGACGGCTTTATGAATATTCCGGATGGTATCGGAGAAGAATTACCCTTTAACTAGACAGGAGGGATTACGTGAATTTTACTATACAGGTGGATTCGAGAGAAAAAGCCAGGGCAATAAAAAAGATACTGGCTGAGTTTGAAAAACAGGATGTTATATATTACACCAGTAAGCTCTATGTCGGCGATTATATGTCCCTGGATAACCCAAGGCTAATAATCGACAGAAAGCAGAATCTAACTGAAATATGCAGTAATGTATGCCAAGGTCACGAACGCTTCCGGAATGAGCTTATGCGAGCCCAAGAACATGGGATTAAACTTGTTATCCTAATAGAGCATAGCAGTCAGATTAAATCTATAGATGATGTGGCTAAATGGGAAAACCCCAGGCTGAATAAGCGAGTTAGGGATAAGGATACCGGATTGTGGAAGACAGTCCGGACTAAGGCCATGACTGGAGAGACCCTCAGCAAGATCATGAGAACTATGGAGCGGAAATATGGGTGTAAATTTATGTTTTGTAGCAAGGAGCAGACCGGTAAACAAATAATTCAAATTCTGGGCAGTGAGCAGGTTGACTAAGGAAGAAGTAAAGGCCATGAATAATGTTCCTGATGTATTAGCCAGATATGGTGTAGAGGTTAAGCGTGGCAGGTGCAAAGCCATCTGTCACGATGGCAAACATTACACAGCTAAGGTGTCAGAGGAACTGTATTTCTGTTTCAAATGTAGTAAATCCATGGATATATTCGACATTGTAATGCATATGGATAACTGCGACTTTAGAACTGCTTTTGAGCTCCTGGGTGGTACAGATAAACCATCATT
>CAYFWG010000165.1:0-433 GCA_964346775.1 uncultured Mogibacterium sp. | reverse complement strand
ACAGGCTAAGATTGATAAACAACGGGAGCATAGCTTTAAACTAAAGGAAATAGGGATGTATATAGACGCATACAGAAACATTATTGCAGAAGAAGATCCTTTTTCAGATTTATGGTGCTATTGCCAAAATAAACTGCAATATCAGTTGTATTTACACGAATACTACACAGAAATGAGGTGAAGCACCTTTGCAAGAAATAGATAGCATGACAGCAAATGACATTTTATCAGATGAAGTTTTATGTGAGCTTATGGAAGAAGAGGACGAGATTTTTAAAGCTAGGTTGCTTCTTACTCTTACCGATCGGGCGCAGGAGCTAGGTGTAAAAACCAAATTCACGAGATTGGTCGCAGCCTATAAAAAAGAAAAAGCCAAATTTGACAAACAACAGCAACCGGCCAACTTAGAGCGCATGACTGATTTTGGTATAGA
>CAYFWG010000164.1:0-2314 GCA_964346775.1 uncultured Mogibacterium sp. | reverse complement strand
CAACTGGCGGTAACGAGGTTTCCTTTATCGTGCAATAAATGAAGATAAATAAATCTGAACTTGAAGCTGTAGCTGTTAAACCAGCACAATACCCATTACCCGATCTACCTGAGGTAGCTTTTGCTGGCAGATCCAATGTGGGCAAATCCTCGCTCTTGAACCTTCTCACAGGAAGAAAAGCTCTTGCGAGAGTCTCCGGAACCCCAGGCAAAACAAGAACCATCAATTTCTATCTGTGCAATGGTGAATTCCGTATAGTGGACCTTCCCGGATACGGATATGCCAGGCTGAGCAAGTCTCAAAATGCAGACTGGGGTCAGATGATGGAGAACTATCTTGAGAAGAGAGAAAACCTCCTCAAGGTAATTCAGCTCGTGGATATAAGGCACAAACCAAGTGCTCAGGATGTTCAAATGTACGATTATCTCAAGTACTACAATCTTGACGGAATCGTTGTTGCGACAAAGGCAGACAAGGTAAGCAATAACGAGAAATCAAAGTGCATCAAAGAAGTCAGACCAACCCTCGATATGAACAAAGATGGCATTGTTATACCAATTTCCTCCCTAAAGAAGACGGGAGAGAGCGAACTTCTTGATATTATAGAAAACTTATTAAATAGTCGATAGTTTGGTGATCAAGCCTAGACAGAATTAAGGAGATACAAATATGGCTGATATTAAAGAAAAAGTCGGGACAGTTCTGCACACGCAGTCGGAAATAACCAAGAGAGCAAAAGAAATATGTGCTCAGATTGATAAAGATTACGAAGGTGAAGAAGTCATCCTCTTGGGAACGCTCAAAGGTTCGGTAATGTGGCTTGTAGATATAATGAAATATACGAGCATAGATACCAAAATTGACTTTATCACTGCGAGCAGTTACGGTTCTTCGACAACAAGCTCTGGCGTTGTCAAGATTTCATACGAGCCTCAGACTAATATGTATAAAAAAAACATATTAATAATTGAAGACATAGTAGATACGGGAAATACCTTGAAGTATCTTATCGCAAAGCTAGGCGAGCGCGGACCGAAGTCGATTAAAGTCTGCACGATGCTGGACAAGAAAGCTAGAAGGACTACCGACATTAAACCTGATTACATAGGTTTCGATGTAGATGATCTTTTCATCATAGGTTATGGGCTTGATTACGACCAGAGGTTCAGAGATCTGCCATATATCGGATATCTTGAAGAAGATGACGTGGAGAGCATTTAATGCAAAATATTGTTTCGTATAGAGACTTTATGAATAACCTGATTAAATCAAGTGTGAATATGGATCTCCATATTCACACTTGTTATTCAGATGGAGAATTAAGCCCTGAGGAAGTTGTCGATAGATGGGAAGCAAATAAATATGAAGTGATTGCTATAACCGATCATGACGGAATTAAGGGCTCAGAAATAGCATTTGAGTACGCAAAAGAAAAAAACATTACATGCATTCCAGGAATAGAATTCGATTCTCAGGACGATGTTGGAAAAGATCTACATATACTCGGATATGGCATCAATTTCAAGAATTCAGAACTTATTTCAACCCTCAATAAGATAAGAGAGTGGAGGGATGACAGAAACTATAAGCTTCTGTATGCCCTAAACGATCTGGGATATGACATAGAAAGAAACGATGTAATTGGAAACAGCAATGGAGAGTATGTAGGAAAACCTCTTTTCGCATTGGCACTATGCAAAAAAGGCTATGTCGACAAACCCATGGATGCTTTTAGCGATATTTTCAAAAAATACGATGAAATCGAGTCGATAAAGAAAGAAGTGCTCGCTTCGAGCAAAGTAGTTGACATCATCCATAAAGCGGGAGGACTTGCTGTTTTGGCACACCCGATAGAGCAAAGAAAAAAATACGAAGGATTTGCAGAATTCAATCAAAGACTTCCTATTATTCTGAATAAGTTTCTCGAATATGGAATCGATGGTATAGAATGCTACCATCCGTCTGCGAGTAAGAAACAGTCGGAAATGCTCAGAAGATTTGCCGAAGAGAACGGGTTGATTGTGACAAGAGGATCGGATTTTCATGCCGATAATCTGCACAGAGATTTCTCAAGGTATTACGAAGAGTAAATGGCTCGAATTCTTTCATAAAAAACACCGGAGGAATACCAAGGATATACATAAGATTCACTTCACTTTTTCTTCATTTTATAGGCAATATATAAGGCTAAAATAGCTCTGTAAGGAGCTTTTTTCATCTCATTGTATTTTTGATCGTTTATATATTTCTCGACTGTTTCTTTACTCATATTACCTAACGTACTCATGTAGTAGCCAGGCGACCATAAATGACC
>CAYFWG010000163.1:0-2318 GCA_964346775.1 uncultured Mogibacterium sp. | reverse complement strand
TTGTTCGAGTTTATGGAAGATGACGAATGTCCCGCAGAAGCGTATCAGGCCATCGATGACGCCGATGTACTAAAATCCATTATGGAGTATGAGGCAATCGAAACACCGTCAAAATATCTGGCTGTCGAAAGGCTTGTAAACCAGATCATTAAAGACGGCGGAAAAGTTGTAATTTGGGCAACTTTTATTCATACAATCCATGGTATAAAAGAATATTTGGAATCGAAAGGGATACGATGCCAAGAACTATATGGAGCAATCCCTGTGGAAAAAGAAGGCGCTAATGATGATAGTGAAGAGCAAATTCTAACAAGAGAAAAAATAGTTAGGGCATTTCAAAGTGAAGACTGCCCTTTCAAGGTGATAATTGCCAACCCATTTGCTGTTGCGGAATCCATATGATTGAAAGCAGGAACAAAAACGAATTACTATTATATTCTCTCAGAAGATAGTATCGATGAAACAATAGATATCCGGCTGGCAGAAAAAGAACAACGCATGACGGAAATAATGGAAAGCATGCCTATTCCCCTTTTCAACAATGTTTCAGATGATTTGGGCAATGAAGATATAAAGGCGTTGATTAAAGATTATGTTAGAAGAACTAAAAAGGCTTAATATTCAAAGTGGCCGAGAGGAAATTACATACTTCTTATGCAATGTGGTAGGAACTTCCCCTATTACTCGAAACGACGCAATGGTTTTGTGTAGCCATGCTCCCGGTAAGCACCATCTCTCATGCGATGATCTGATGACATATTGCGCTGCATTCGGATGGATAATCATCTTAGATAATACTTTGTTGTTAGCAGATGATTTAAAAGAGCATGTTAAGCATGGTCGTCAAATAAATGATTATCTAATAATAAGCGCAGTTAATCTATTATTTGATTCGGATATTCTTAGAGCCGACATGTTTTTTTATGATTCTGTCCAGTCTCAATATGGTTTCAAGAATGAATGCTTCCCGTTAAAATTATCTTCGGTTAGGAATGTGCTTTTGAGTCAGGGATTTTTGCGCGTAAATAGAAGCATCGCAGGTTCTCATTTTTATGTTTCACCAGAATATGAAACGCTTGTAGCTTCTCATTGCGTCAAAAAAAGAAAAGCCATGTCGCTTGAACAGCTCAAGAAAAGACTTGAAAACAATGAACTGGCCGGAGAAAAAGCCGAGTTATTTGTTTTAGAATATGAGCGTCAAAGACTTGGCCCTGAAGGCGGAAAAAAAGTAAAACGCATATCTGATATTGATGTATCAGCAGGATATGATATTGTGTCAGTTAATACCCCTGATTCAATGAAAACTAATCGTTTTATTGAAGTCAAAGCGATATCTGAAGCGGGATTCTTTTGGTCAAAGAATGAATATGAAGTTGCTAAACTTCTGGCAACAGACTATTATCTATATTTGATTGATTTAACGAAAATCTGCAGTGATAATTACGAACCGGAAATTATTAATAATCCCGCACAGCAAATAACAGAAAGTAGCCTGTGGCTTATTGAACCACAATCATATCATATCCAAAAAATTGTTTTTTGAAAGGAGAATAAGATGTTTAAGACATAAGGGCTGTTTAATCATAGAATTGTCTCGAAAATATAACAATGCTTTTACCATACAATCAAATCCTTTTCCGTGTGCTTTAGCAATGAAAACACATATACTTAGTGTATAATAATAGTCCCCCTTTTGTTTGCGAGGAAAAAATATGATTCAAAAAAAGCGACGAGAACATTCTGCCGGAGCGGGTTATTACACAAATTGGGAAAAAGGCAAGCCAAGTGGATGCATATATTGCGGAAAGCCTGCCGAAACACGCGAGCATGTTCCATCAAAGTCCTTGCTTATTGAGCCATTCCCTGAGAACCTTCCGACAATTCCGGCTTGCTTTGAATGTAATAATGGCTTTTCAGCTGATGAGGAATATTTCGTTTGCTTCTTGGAAATACTAAAAAGCATGGTTTATGGAAGCTATTCGATTAGCAAACATGTGGATGACATATTGTCAAAAAAAGAATCGCTACATCGGTTAATTGAATCTCAAATTCTCAGCAAGGGCAGCTGCATATATCCGTCTTTTGATATCAATCGTTTCAAACGAATTATCACAAAGTTGGCTATTGGCCATGCCGGTTACGAATATGACGAGTTGATTTTTGACGGAGCGACAAAGTTGTGGGTTGAATTTGCTCCCAATATAAGTGAAGAATATAAGGCGGAATTTAAGAGCCCCAAATTATTGGATGTCATTCCGGAAATATCCTCCCGTTTTTCGGGTAGTGCATGTATAATACAAAATGTTGATAATGGTGAG
>CAYFWG010000162.1:0-2341 GCA_964346775.1 uncultured Mogibacterium sp. | reverse complement strand
GTTCTCTCCATCAGGCTGACCATCATAGGCGTCGCATATACAGGCAGACCCCCGCTTTTGATCCCGACTGCAGAAACTTCGTTTGTAACTTTTTCTTCAAGTTTATTCTTTATTCCTATTTTAAGCTGTGACATTTCTATATTCCTCTTCTTTAAATCCAAAAAGTGCAAAATCTTCTCCTACCAGAATCGGTCTTTTGACAAGCATACCATCGCTCGCCAGTAGTGCGTACCTCTCATCCTCTGTCATTTCGGGCAATCTTTCTTTGAGGTTCATTTCTTTGTAAAGCATCCCGCTCGTATTAAACAGCCTCTTGATAGGTAGACCGCTAAGATAATGCCATTTTCTCAATTCTTCTTCTGTAGGGTTATCGGTCTTAATATCTCTCTCTTCAAACTCTACGCCGTTTTCGACAAGCCAATTGCAAGCTTTCTTTGCCGTACTGCATCTTGAATATCCAATAAAAAGCATTTATTAACACTCCTTTCCTCACAATTTATATAAAGTAAAATGATGTTTTTCTTCATTACTATTATACTAAAACTATGTGTTATCTGCGAGGTGTAATCCGTTTTGTACAATGTATCAAAACCCACGCTTTACCTTTTCCTCGTCTTTATAACTTTATTACCGTAAAAATGCTATAATATATTATTCAAAATGGAGGTGTATTCATGAAAGAGTTTGCTCAAGTTAAAGAAGTCTTTGATAGAGAAACCATGATGATGATTCTTGCATGCATCCTTGTAGTCATCCTCTCTATTACTATTTATAAAATCCTAATCGCAATTATCAACAAAAGCGAATCCCTCACGGCATCTAAGGCGTGTTTCGGAAGCAAGAGCCGGACATACATAACACTTGCGAAAAATTTCCTACGCTTGTTTTTTATCGCTATAACCGCGCTCATTATCCTTCAAATACTCGGCGTTAATGTTTCCTCCATACTGACAGGACTTGGAATTATAGGTGTTGTCGCTGGTCTTGCTGTTCAGGACTGGCTCAAGGATATGATAAGAGGAAGCAGTATTCTCTCCGATGCCTACTGCTCTGTAGGCGATATTGTCAACTATAAAGACATCGAAGGCGAAGTCCTTCTCATCGGTCTGATGACTACAAAGATTAGAGAAATAGCCACGGGAAACATCCGTTCAATCGCAAATAGGAGAATTGAAGAGGTCGCCATCGTTTCCGACAAGCTTTATGTGCAGCTTCCACTTCCCTATGATTTGGATATAGAAGCATCTCAGGAAATTGTCGGAGAAGTTACATCTCAAGCTCTGAAAGGAAAAGACGTTAAGAAGTGCGAGTATCTCGGTATAAGTGCGTTATCCGATTTCGATATAGAGCACCTTCTCGAGATAACATGTAAACCTGCTCTCAAGAATCGCACAAAAAGAGCCGTTCTTCAAATATTCGTATCAGAAATGGACAAAAGAAAAATCGCTATACCTTATAGCAGGCTAGCGATTCCAAGACAGGAAGAAAACTAGAAAATTACTACTATTTCCGTGCCCTCTCCTGCCGTACTGTGTAAAACGATTTCGGCAAAATGAATATCGGCTATATGTTTGACTATCGCCAATCCGAGACCGGTTCCGCCGGTCTCTCTTGATCGGCTTTTATCTACTCTATAGAATCGTTCAAATACCCTTTCCTGTTCATCTGTTTCTATTCCGATTCCCGTATCACGTACAGACAGCTTCGGATGTCCTTTTTCTATCGTCACAAATATTTCGACAATTCCACCCTCTCTGTTGTATCTAATAGCATTATGGACCAAGTTCTCTACCATCTCTCTGATCAAGCCCTTGTCTGCCATTATTCCAGCGGAGACTCCTTCGCACACGAGCCTTAGTCCTCTTTTTGCCGCCAACGGTTGGAGGTCGCTTGCACAGGCATTTGCAATCTCGTACAAATCAACCTGTTCAAAAGCCCTCGGTAGCTCTCCGTGGTCTAGTTCGGATAACTGTATTATATCGTTGATAAGAGACAGAAGCCTGTCTGCGTTTTTGTGTATCTGTTCCGCAATATGTGGAATCTCTTCTGGATTGACGAGTTTGTTTTCTATTATTTCTGAATATCCCGATATAGCTGTAATAGGAGTCTTTAGCTCGTGGGAGACATTTGCTGTGAAATCCTGCCTGCTCTTTGCCGCAGCGAGGATGTTCTCGTGCTGGCTCCTAATCTTCTCCGCAAAAGGCGCAAGTTCCACATAGACTGGCTTTTGCCTGCTGTCATCTATGTCTTCAGCCATCTGCTCGATTGATTTAAGCAGGTTGCGAGTCAGGAGACGACCTGTAAAAATGCTTATTATAAGCATCACTATCACAACTCCGAC
>CAYFWG010000161.1:0-2345 GCA_964346775.1 uncultured Mogibacterium sp. | reverse complement strand
CTGTGGATTGCTTTTTTATTCAGTTGTTCAAGTTCATTTTACAATTTACCAAGAAAAATAATTTGAAAAAATCCCTTTTGTTAAAAATTTATCATGTAAAAATGACTGCTATGGTGCTACAATAAATATATAGAGAGCCGTCAAAGAAAGGCGGCAACAAATTTGGGAGGATAAAAAAATGGAAGAAACCAAAAATGATGGACTAATGTGGGCGCTTGTCAAAGAGAAACCAGAAGAAGGTTTGTGGATGAAACGAGTACCTATTCCTGAAGTAGGTCCAAACGACGTGAAGATTAAAATTCATAAAACAGCAATATGCGGAACTGATGTACATATTTATCAGTGGAACGATTGGGCACAGCACACAATTCCTGTAGGCCTGACAGCTGGACATGAGTATGTCGGAGAAGTTGTAGAAGTAGGCCCTGGCGTACAGGGTTACAATATAGGAGACTTGGTATCAGGTGAAGGTCACATTACTTGTGGCAAATGCCGTAACTGTCTCGAAGGACATAAGGAGAATTGCAAAGATGCTAAGGGTGTCGGCGTTAACAGAAACGGTGCATTCGCAGAATATCTTGTAATTCCTGCTTCGAACGTATGGCCATGCAACCCTGCTATTCCTGAAGAGATGTATGCAATTTTTGATCCATTCGGCAACGCAACTCATACTGCCCTTTCGTATGATGTTCTTGGCGAAGACGTTCTGATCACAGGTGCAGGCCCTATCGGAATCATGGCAGCTGCTATCGTAAAATTCTCAGGTGCAAGACACGTTGTTGTAACAGACTTGAACGATTACCGTCTCGACCTTGCAAAGAAACTCGGTGCAACAAGAACTGTTAATCTAAAGGAAGAAAAACTTAAGGATGTTATGGACGAAATCGGCATGACAGAAGGCTTTGACGTCGGTCTCGAAATGTCGGGAAGCCCTGCAGGTCTTTCAGATATGATTCACAACATGAAACACGGCGGAAAGATCGCTCTTCTCGGTCTTCAGAGAACTGATACAGTTGTAGACCTTGAGACAGTTATCTTCAACGGACTGAACCTCCGCGGTATCTACGGAAGAAAAGTTTGGGATACATGGTACAAGATGTCGACTATGCTACAGGCTGGACTCGACATTTCTGAAATCATTACTCATCACTTCGATATCAAAGACTTCCAGAAGGGCTTTGATGCAATGATTTCCGGACAGTCAGGCAAGGTAATTTTGGACTGGTCACATATTAACGATTAAGTTTAACTATATAAGGAGTAACACAATGGCACGTAAAGACGATATTTTAAATATTTATGCAAAAGAAGTGGAAGGTATCAAAGAAGCTGGTCTTTTTAAAGGAGAGGCTCCATTTGTTTCCCCACAAGGCGCTAAGGTAACAATGGAAGACGGAAGAGAACTTCTGTGTATGTGTGCAAACAACTACCTCGGTCTTGGCGACAACCCTCGTCTCATCGAAGCAGCAAAGAAGACATATGATGACAAAGGTTATGGAGTTGCTTCCGTACGTTTTATCTGCGGAACACAGGATATTCACAAGAAGCTCGAGAAGAAAATCTCCGAATTCTTGGGAACAGATGACACAATCCTCTATTCTTCATGCTTCGACGCAAACGGCGGATTGTTTGAAACCCTGCTTGGACCAGATGATGCAGTAATCAGTGATGAACTTAACCACGCTTCAATCATCGACGGAGTACGTCTGTGCAAGGCAAAACGTTATCGTTATAAGAATAACAACATGGAAGATCTCGAAGCTCAGCTTAAGGCTGCTGACGAAGCAGGCGCAAGAATCAAGCTTATCGCTACAGACGGTGTATTCTCAATGGATGGAATCATCTGTAATCTGAAAGGCGTTTGCGACTTGGCAGATAAATATCACGCACTTGTTATGGTAGACGACAGCCACGCAGTAGGTTTTGTTGGTAAGACAGGTAGAGGTACACCTGAACATTGCGACGTTATGGGTCGTGTAGACATCATCACAGGAACTCTCGGCAAAGCACTCGGTGGAGCTTCCGGCGGTTATACATCAGCACGTAAGGAAATCGTAGATATCCTCAGACAGAGAAGCCGTCCATACCTCTTCTCCAACTCACTCGCACCTGCAATCGTAGGCGCAAGCTTGGAACTCTTCGACATGCTCGACGAGAGCACAGAGCTCCGTGACCATCTGGAAGAAGTAACTACTTACTACCGTAAAGAGTTGGTTGATAACGGATTTGATATCATTCCTGGTACTCACCCATGCGTTCCTGTAATGCTTTATGACGAAAAGACTGCAGCAGAATTCGCTAAGAGAATGATGGAAAAAGGCGTATATGTAGTTGCCTTCTCCTAC
>CAYFWG010000160.1:1533-2345 GCA_964346775.1 uncultured Mogibacterium sp. | reverse complement strand
GAGATCTTTTTGATTCAATGATGCGTGGCTACCCGATTGGATATCTAATGATTTGGGAATGCCCGAGCCTTGAAAAGAAAAAACATATCGGAATCGAAAAACGCGAATACGGAACGCCAAAAGAGGTTATTATTGATGGTCAGCAGCGCCTCACATCACTATATGCTGTGATGAAAGGAAAGAAAGTTATAAATTCAAAGTATGTTGAAAAAACTATTATAATTTCCTACAACCCGATTCAAGATAAATTCGAAGTTGGAAATTCTGCAAAAAAGAAAGACCCCGAGTGGATTTATAACATTAGTGAGCTGTTTACCACAAAACATTCTTATAATTATATAAATGGTTTCATCAAAAACTTGCAAGATTATCGTGAATCTAAGGAGATGGAACTAAGCAATGAGGAAAAGGGTGTTGTTGCTGATCGCATAAATTCCGTTATCAACCTAAAAAGTTTTCCTCTCCCTATATTCGAAATTAAATCAAGTGCGGAGGAAGAAGATGTATCAGAAATATTTGTCAGAGTCAATTCCAGTGGCGTTTCACTAAAACAGAATGACTTTATTCTTACTTTACTTTCACTTTATTGGGATGAGGGCAGAAAAAAGATTGAGGAATTCAGCAAAGAGTCCACATATCCGACAAAAGGGAAAACCACTTCCTATAATCAACTTGTAGAGGTTGATGCTCAGGACATTATACGCGTGGTAATGGCATACGCCTTTGATCGTGCGCGTTTGAAATATGGATATAAGCTCTTGAGGGGAGCCAATTTTGATAAAAAAGGTGTAGTAGATATTGAGCTTAGAGAC
>CAYFWG010000160.1:787-1523 GCA_964346775.1 uncultured Mogibacterium sp. | reverse complement strand
AGATTGCTGAAATTGTTGCTGGCGCAGATGAGAGCTTTGATACTTTAAAAGAAAAGTTGCCGAATGTGTTTTGTGTACATAATTGGCACGAATTCTTAAAAACAATCATGAATGCAGGATATCTTTCGAGAGATCTTGTTCTTTCGGATAATGCTGTTTTCTACAGTTATGCTCTATATCTTATAGCAAAATACAGATTTGAAGCCTCTAACAATGAGAATATGCACTTGACATCTCTGTGGTTTTTCTATGCATCCCTAACTTCTCTGTATACAGGATCATTTGAATCTACAGTGGAAAACCACTTAAACTCTATCAAGGGCTTATCATCGCTTGATGAATATGCGCAATTTGTTCTCGATAGAGTTAATGAGCGCCTTACAAACGATTATTTTGATGTTACACTTACAGGGTCGGAAGGATTGGCTGTTTCAGGCAGAGGAAATAATGCTTGGAACGCCTATGTAGCCGCACTGAATATATTAAATACAAACATTCTCTTTTCTAAGAGCAACTTGCTACTGTCCAAATTGTTTGAACCCGGTACTGACGGCAAAAGAAAGTCATTGGAAAAACACCACCTGTTTCCGAAAGCCCATTTAAAGAAAAGCGGATATTCAGATGGAAAGATAAATCAGATGGCCAACTATGCAGTTATTGACTGGAAAGATAATGTGGAAATACTTGATGATGCGCCTTCAATCTATTATCCTGTTGTTTGTCGTGGACGAACAGA
>CAYFWG010000160.1:0-777 GCA_964346775.1 uncultured Mogibacterium sp. | reverse complement strand
AGAAATAATCAAGATGGAGGAAGAAAATGCTCTACCAAGAGGTTGGGAGAATATGCCTTACGAAGAATTTTTGGTTGAGCGCCGAAAGCTCATGGCCGCAAAAATTAAGCAAGCGTTTGATATTTTAAAGAATAATGCAGAGTCAGTGCTATCAATGAAACAGCTATGAAAGCCCTAAATATAAGAGCGCAAAATAAAAAAATAGTCTGATATTGTAAACTCGCATTTTGATTTTTTATAAAAGAAAAGAGGCAAACTTTGTCAGACATTATTATTTTTCCGAACAGAGATGAACTGAATAAAAAGCGTCTGGCTCTTAAACAGGAATTATCTGAGCTCATTTTCAAAAGGGACGAACTGAAGTTTGTTGTCTGCAAAAACATTAAGGCTCAATATTTGCTGCTATTTGGGGAAAAAGAATATAAGATTTACGAATATTACTGTACTTACAGGCGATTTAAGAGGAAAATCAGCATAATCAGGGGCCATAAAAACCGCGGAGAAGATTTTGACGAAGCTTCTATCGATTCCGCTTTAGACAAAGAGTTTGAGGCTTACAAAGAAAAACTTCAAGAAAAGCTGGACGATATGGAAGAGGCCTTGGAAAGATCTAAGACGAGAGTGCTCTCGAATGAAGAAAACGAGATGATTAAAAAACTGTATCGCGGCATTGTAAAAGCTCTCCACCCCGATATAAATCCCAATGCAAGCGAACAGGAAATCCGATTTTTGCATATGGCCATTGAGGGCTTCGACAACGGAGATTTAGATACGATT
>CAYFWG010000159.1:0-2376 GCA_964346775.1 uncultured Mogibacterium sp. | reverse complement strand
ACTCCGAAGAACATATCGACTTCCGGCATCTCCAAAGCAAGCTCATCGTGGTATCTTTGCGATAGACAGCCCGTTACAATCAGCTTCTTCTTGGTATCTTCCTCGTCTTCAGACTTGATTTCCGAAAAATCGAGAATCCTGGATATAGATTCTCTTTTCGCGTCTTCTATAAATCCACATGTATTCACAATTAATATATCAGCTTCTATTGCATCATATACTACACCGCAACCGCGATTTATAAGTTCAGCGGCAAGCATCTGCGAGTCATATGTATTTTTTTCACACCCGAGTGTGTCAATGTATATTTTTTTCATAAATTATTATAAGTCCCCATCATCAGTTCGATCAGAATCGGCATCCATAATCATCCTCTGAACACTCTTCGGCAAAGAGTTAAAGGAATCGATAGCTGTTCTATTGTTCTCTGCACTTTCTTTAGGAAGAGATTCTGGCACATCCTCATCGTTTCCATCGTAGTTCTCGAAAGATTCGTTTTTAGCAAAACTTTCTGAAGGTTCTTCGATATGATTGTGTGAAGGTTCTGAAGTTTTCTCTTCAACCTCTACGACCTCTTCTACCTCTTCGACTGCTTCTTCAGGCTCTGCAAAGTATTCTTCCTCTGTTATCAGAACCTGTCTCGGTCTTGAGCCATCAGACGGTCCAATTATTCCTCTTTCTTCTATCTCATCGATTATTCTTGCAGCTCTGTTATATCCAATTCTGAATCTTCTTTGTAGCATCGAAACAGAAGCCTGTTTTGACTTGAGAATAAATGCTATAGCATCGTCTGTCAGTTCATCCTGTGGTTCTGTCTGACCTCTTTTTTCGTCACTTTCGATGGCTTTTTTGAGCTCCTCATCGTAATCAGGGCCTCCGCCTTCTTTCTTGACAAACCTGACGAGTTTTGCTGTTTCACTGTCAGAGATGAAAGGTCCTTGAACTCTGAATGGCTTGTTTGAACCTACTGGTGAGAAGAGCATATCTCCTTTTCCGAGAAGCTTCTCCGCTCCAGCCATATCTAAAATTGTTCTCGAGTCAAATTGAGATGCGACGCTGAAAGCGATTCTCGAAGGAATATTCGCCTTAATAAGACCTGTTACAACGTCGACAGACGGTCTTTGGGTTGCAACGATCATATGCATACCTGCCGCCCTTGCCTTCTGAGCCAATCTGCATATTGAATTCTCTACTTCTGAAGGTGCTGCCATCATGAGGTCTGCAAGCTCATCGATGATGATAACAACCTGAGGCTTGCAATTCTGGTATTCATGGTTTGCCTTCATCAATTCGTTATATGAATCCAGGTCCTTTATTCCGACTTTTGCAAAGAGTTCATACCTCTTATTCATCTCTTCAACAGCTATTGCCAAAGCCCTCGAAGCCTTCCTTGCATCAGTAACTACAGGAGTGAGCATATGAGGTATACCGTTGTAATTAGCGAGTTCTACGACCTTGGGATCTATCATAATCAGCTTAAGTTCTGACGGTTTTGCCTTATAGAGCAAGCTCGCAATAATTGTATTAATGCAAACAGATTTTCCCGAACCGGTTGCTCCTGCAATAAGAAGGTGTGGCATATCGTGAAGGTTTGCGATTATATTGTTTCCTGAAATATCTTTACCGACAACAAAAGAAATCTTAGATTCGGAATCTCTGAATTCTTCAGATTCGATAAGCTCTCTGATATATACTGGTGCCGCCTTTTCGTTTTCGACCTCGATGCCTACAGCCGCTTTGCCCGGAATCGGTGCTTCTATACGAATACTTTTTGCTCTGAGATTGAGAGCGATATCGTCGGCAAGTCTTGTAATACTCGAGACTTTTACACCTGTTGCAGGTTGAACTTCATATCTTGTAACCGAAGCGCCTTGTATAACCTTGTGAACGGTCGCATCTACACCAAAATCATTTAGAGTTCGCTCAAGAAGATCGGCTTTTTCTTCAAGCTGTGCATCCGACATCATCTGCTTTGAAGAAGAACCTCTTTTCAGCAAATTGTAAGGAGGAAGTGAATATCCACTATCATCAGTAGTAGAATTAAAACCTTCTGCAATTTCGTTATCATCTATATTATTTGTATCTTTATTATCTTTATTATTCTTGTTATCTGTGTTTTCTTTAGTAACATGACTTCTACGGCTTGTTTTTGGAGTTTCCTGTGCAATCCCTGCTAATCCTACTGCTGCAACTCCCGAAGCCTTTGGAATATCTCCTCCAAGATCTATTAATCCTTTTCCTTCCTAAGATGTGTTATTAGATATTTCTTTCTCAGCACCGTATTCACCTAGTCCGTAACCGCCGGATGCTCCGACATTATCGATATCACCGAGTCCATATCCTGTATTTTTGACGGATGAATCTCCGCCCAAACCG
>CAYFWG010000158.1:0-2396 GCA_964346775.1 uncultured Mogibacterium sp. | reverse complement strand
GTTACTAACGTCTGTGTCGTTAAACCGATGGATACAAAGTGGGAAGATATCGACTCAAAACTCGTCGTTACCATGGAAGACAATGTTCTCAGCGGAGGATTCGGAGAAGCCTTTAGAAGCTCATACAACAATCCGAAGTTTGAGATAATGAATATTGCAGTACCAGATATATTTGTAGAACATGGATCTGTATCTGAACTTAGATCGGAATGCATGATGGATGCTGATTCTGCATCAGAAAGGATAGTTGAATATCTTGAAAGAAAGGCTTGATGTTCTTCTCGTCAACAACGGTCTTGCCGAATCTCGAGAAAAAGCGAAGAGAATAATAATGGCCGGTCTGGTAACTGTCGACGGTTCTATGGAGGACAAAGCCGGAAGCCGATTTGATTCCGATGCCGAAATAGCTGTCAAAGGCAAGGAGTGTCCGTATGTGAGCAGGGGCGGAATGAAACTCGAAAAAGCGATCGAAGAATGGGGGATTTCATGTGAAGGTGCTATATGCGTCGACATGGGGGCTTCTACTGGGGGCTTCACCGACTGCATGCTTCAGCATGGAGCGGTTAAGGTTTACGCGATAGATGTGGGTTACGGTCAGCTCGATTACAAACTTAGAACCGACTCAAGAGTAGTTAATATTGAAAAAACGAATATCAGATATCTTGATACAGATCTAATAAAGGAACCTATAGACCTAATCTCAATCGACGTCAGCTTCATTTCATTAAAGCATATGCTTCCTGTAGCAGCGTCGATACTAGGACCCAAAGGCAAGGTTCTATGCCTTGTAAAACCTCAATTTGAAGCTGGGAGAGACCAGGTGGGAAAGGGAGGAATCGTAAGAGATCCTGATGTTCATCGCCGTGTAATAAGCGATGTTATAGATTATGCTCAAGATAACGGTCTATATCCTAATGCCTTATCATTTTCGCCTATTAGAGGTACTAAAGGGAATATAGAATATTTGCTTTTACTTTCTCAAGAAACATGCGATAATAAGCTTGATATGGTGCAAGTCGTTTCTGCATCACATGAAGCTTTTAATAAATAAAGCTATATTTTTAATAACCAGTTATTACAATTATTATTTTTAAGGAGAGATCATTATGGAAGTATCAAAAAGAGTCGCAACAATGCAATTTTCACCAATCAGAAGATTTAATACTTTTGCTTTTGAAGCAGAAGCTAACGGAAAGACAGTTTATCGTCTTAACATAGGCCAACCTGATATCGAAACTCCTCCTTGTTTCAAAGAAGCAATCGATAATTTTGACAAGAAAGTAATAGCTTACGCTGAGTCCGGCGGTGTAACAGAACTTTTGGATGCAATGATCGAATATATGGCAGACCTGTATGACATGCATTACGAAAGAAAGAACATTCTCGTTACAAACGGTGGTTCAGAAGCTCTTATCAATACATTTATTGCTCTACTTAACCCTGGAGATGAGGTTTTGATGGCTGAACCTTTCTACACAAACTACAATACATTCTGCAACGAAGTAAGTGGCAAAATCGTTCCTCTTACTACTTCCGCTGAAGATGGATATGCTTGGGCTAAGAAAGAGCTGATCGAAGCTGCTATAACAGATAAGACAAAGGCAATCTGCTCAATTTCTCCAGGAAACCCTACAGGTAGAGTTCTTACAATGGAAGAAATGAAGCTTATCGCAGAGATTGCTATCGAACACGATCTTTGGATCATCTCCGACGAAGTTTATAGAGAATATGTTTACGACGGGGCTGAAGCTCATTCATTCGGACAGCTCAAGGAAGTTGAAGACAGAGTTATCCTTATCGATTCAGTTTCAAAGAGATTCTCCGCTTGCGGTGCAAGAATCGGTGCTGTTATCTCCAAGAACGAAGAATTCATGAGCGCTATTCTCAAATTGGCTCAGGGAAGACTTTGCTGCCCAACACTGGAGCAGGTTGGTGCTGCAGCTCTTTACAGAATGGACAAGAGCTACTATGACGAAGTAAAGGCTGAGTACGAAAAGAGAAGAGATGCTGCTTTTGAAGAACTTTCAAAGATTCCTGGCATCGTTTGCCACAAACCTGCAGGAGCATTCTATATGACTGCAAAACTTCCTGTAGACGATATCGAAGACTTCCTCATGTTCATGCTTAAGGAATTCGATGATAACGGAGAAACTGCTATGTTCGCACCTGCTGCAGGATTCTATGCAACAGAGGGTCTCGGCGGCAACGAAATGCGTATCGCATACGTTCTTACCCCTGACAAGATGAAGAGAGCTTGTGAGCTTATTAGACTTGCTGTAGAAGCTTACAAGAATAGATAATTTAATTATCTAAGAACTTAAATATTATTTTGTACAAAGCGTAGGGGGATAATGTCACCCTACGGCTGTTTATGTAGGTGTGATGATAAACGAGAA
>CAYFWG010000157.1:251-2433 GCA_964346775.1 uncultured Mogibacterium sp. | reverse complement strand
TGAAAGATATGGATAACGATATGCCTACTAATCTTGACAACCTTACTTCCCTCATGGTGTCCCATGTTGATGAAGATAAGATTGCACTTAGAGGCAAAATTGAAAAATCTCTTTACCGTTTGATGGATGAGAATCTCGTTCAACGTGACGATGATAAATATATCTTCCTTACGAACGACGAGCAGCAAGTTAATATCGAAATTGAAAGAATGGATCTTGATCCGAGCGAGATTATTGATTACATCGGTAAGCAGGTGTTTACCGGTATTTGTGATACCAAAATTAGGTACAATGCAAACTTTATGCCTTCCTATAATCAGATTATTGACAATAATCCGAGAGGACAGCAGACAAGCGAATTGACGATGTATCTGTTCACTCCGTTTACAGAGAGGCTGCCAGAGCAGACCATGAACATGATGGTTCAGACGCAGAACTGCCTGATTGTCACCATGGCGGATAATAAACTTATGGCTGAAGAGATTGAGCGTATGCTCAAACTGGAAAAGTTCATCCGTTTGAAATCTGGAAAAGCTAAAACGGACTCTATGAGCAGAATTATTTCGCTTAAGGCGGATGAATTTAGTAGGAAGAGTAATCGTGTTGCTTCGATGATTAGTGACGCGATTGTAAATGCAGACTTCTATACCAAGACCGGACACTTGAATAATCTTAAGGGCGATCAGGCGAAGGATAGAGTAAACGAGGCATTTAGAATTCTCATTGATAGTGTTTATACCAAGCTGACTTATATCAAGAAGCCTGTACAGAAAGCTACTGATCTTTCAAGTAGACTGGATACAAGCACTCGCGAGATGAGTCTTGATGATACCACTACAAATAAACTGGCTTTGGAGGAAGTTAAAAAGTTCCTTGAAAGAAAGAACGAGCAGAAGATGCCCGTAACTATGCGCAGCATTATCGAACAGTTTCAGAAGATTCCATTTGGATGGACGGAACTGGATATTGCTGGAGTTGTTGCTGAATTGTTTGCAGCAGAAGATATTGTGCTGCAGCTTTCAAATAAAAATGTAACTATCCAGGATCCGCAGGCTGTGAATTATCTTACCAAAAGAGACTACAAGGAATCTCTCAAGATTAAGATTAAAGAAAAGACCAGCGATGAATTGATTGAAGCTGTGAAGGAAGTGCTGAAGAGCGCGTTCACACGTAGTGTTGAATACACTACTGATACAAAGCTTTCGGAGGAAATCAACAAAGCACTGGATAGTGCAATGGATACATTGGAAGAGATTAACGAGAAGTATCCGAAGGATGGCAAGTATCAGTCATTTGGATATACCTTTAAGCAGGACGCAGATAGTGCGCGAAAGATTCTGATGATGTATCCGGGGTACAAGAAAGTACAGGCTTGGCTTTCTGCATTCAAGGGCTTGAAGAAGCTGTATGAGCCCAAGATGCTTTTTGAAAGTTTTGTTTCTGAAGCAGATCAGTTCAAGAACTATAGGGAAGAAATCGGAACAATTGCGGACTTCTTCAAGAACCAGTTAACCATCTTTGAAAAGTCATGTGAATTTGTTGATCTCTATGAGAATAATAAATCATACCTGGAAGACACTGCAGCCAAATCGCTGATGATGGAAATGCTTACCATCATAAATATGGATGAGCCGTACAGGGAGATTTACAAGCTTAGCGAAGATAACAAGAAGTTTGGAACTGTTTTGGGAGAAGTACTCGAAAGAGAAGCAGCTCCGGTTGTTAAGCAGATTGAGGATGACAGAAAGACAGCAAAGACTTCCTTTGAAACATACAGCTTAGAGATTCCTTCGGGCTTAGATCAGGCATTTACAAGTCTGGTTCAAAAGGTTAATACATGTCAGTTTGTTTCGACAATTATTGGTGTAAGAGAAGAGTCTGCGCGAGTACGTGATAATTTTATTGATCAGGCAGCTAAGAAGTATAACGAGATGGTTGAGGCTGCGAAAAAGGGACAGGATGATGGTGACGTTCCCGTTGGACCGGGACCTGAGCCGGTAGCTCCTGCAAAGAAGATTAAGAGCGTGACTGTAGCAAATCTTCTTGGTAGTCAGAGAAAGATTGAAACAAAGGAAGATGTAGAAACAGTAGTTGATAACATCCGCAAGCAGCTAATGGACATGCTTGATGATGAAACAATTCTTAATTTGAAATAGTAGGTGGTAGACGATGAACAAATCAG
>CAYFWG010000157.1:0-215 GCA_964346775.1 uncultured Mogibacterium sp. | reverse complement strand
AAAGACAACGTGATTCCCATGCAGGCAAAATCAGCAGATAGTTTTATGGTAAATGGCGTTACCTTTGAGTTCGCACCGACTTCAAGAGATCACTTCGTTGACTATGTGAAAGAGGTTGGTTGGGAAAATGCAATCGAAGAGATTGCATATACCTGGTTTAACCGTATCCTTGCTATCCGATTTATGGAAGTAAACGGATATCTTGAGAACGGAGT
>CAYFWG010000156.1:0-2456 GCA_964346775.1 uncultured Mogibacterium sp. | reverse complement strand
CCGTCCCTGCTGGTATTCCTTTCGAAGCTATCGAGGACGTGGTTGGGTCTGAAGAAATCCAAATCTCCGTTGCTGAGTCTTCTTGTGATTATTTCGCTTTGCGTGTGAAGGGCGATTCCATGGCCCCTAGGATCAGGTCTGGCGACGTTGTTATTTGCAAAAAGCAGCCGTCCGTTGAGTCGGGAGAAGCTGCCGTCGTTATGGTTAATGGGGACGATGCGACCCTAAAAAGGGTTAAAAGGTCCGCTGAAGGCATTACCCTGGTCCCTGACAATCCTTCGTTTGATGTGAAATATTATTCAAACCAGGAAATCGAAAGCCTGCCCATTGTAGTGCTGGGTAAGGTTGTAGAGCTCCGTGGGAAAATATAAAATCTAAACTTTTAGCTGCTTTGCTGCAGCTTTTTTAAAAAACTTAAAAGAACATTTGTACTGTTAAAGGTGGTTATTTAAATGAAATCATATAGAATTGAAACTGAAATTACAATCGATGGCGTCCGTCATCGAAAGGTCCGCCGTCTGAAAAGCGATTTAAAAGGCACCGACCTCAAGCTCTGGAAATCAATTGAAAAAGCAAAGCTTAGGGAGGAAATAAAAAAAGAAGCGGCACTTGGTTTTTCTGCAAAAGAAATTACCTTTGCTGCCTTCTCTGAAGTCTTCTTGAAAGAAAGCACCGCTAGTCAAAGGACCAGGGAGAATTATGCTAATTACTTGACTTCTATCCTGCCGCACTTTGGGGACTTGCCCTTGGTTGAAATTACCGAGACCACCTGTGCTGATTTCTTTGCTTATTTGAGATCTTATGTTTCGGATATTACTGGCAGGCCTTTGTCTTCTCAGACCATTTATTTTTATAAGCTCCTCCTTAGCATGATTTTTAATCTGGCTATGGATAAAAAATTAATTGAAGCTAACCCCGTTAGGTCTATCAAAGCTCCTAAAAGTGACGGCCTGGATTTCAATAATTTCTATACTCCTGAAGAAGTCCAGGAGCTGGTGGCTCTTACCAGGGAGCATGCTTCTTTGCAGCTTCATCTCATGGTCGTCCTTGCTATCCAGCACTCTTTAAGGCCTGGGGAGCTTATGGGCCTTAAGTGGTCCAAGCTATCCAGGGGCCTGATCTTTATAGATGAAGCTCTCGCCTGGGACTCCTCTGGCTATTTTCAAAAGTCCACAAAAACCAGCGACCGTAGGGTTGAAACTCTTTCTGAATATGAATTGGGCCTTCTGGAAAAACACAGGGACGCTGAAATTAAAAAACACGGCTCCTCTGAAATATCAAACTTTTATGTCTTTACGGATCAAGACGGCCAGCACCTGAAAAGAAACGCCTTTCGCTACTCTTTACAAAGCTTTCTGAAAAAGCAGGGCCTGCGTCAAATTACGCCCTATGGCCTCCGCCATACCTCTGCTACCCTTTTGGCTATGCAAAATTTCCCACTTGTCAGCATCTCCTCCAAGCTGGGCCACAAAAGTCAAAGCACCACCGCCTGTAGAAGGGATATTGTCATCATTTGAGCGGATTTCTGGAGGAAAATCTGAAAAATTTAAAAGCGTTTAGGTGAAATAAGAATAAATAAAAACAAACGTTCGTAACTTAGAAAATAGGCCCAGTCTAGGTTTTAGCCTTTGCTTCGGCTAATTTAAGCCGTTTCCGTCACTTGCGTTTGTTTATATCTAGTATATAATTGGCTGTTTCCTGGGCCTTAGTCCCTGTCTAGCTTGCAAGCCTCGGCCTGCTTGCTGGTGGGATTAAAAGGTGGGATTGCCTCTTTCTTCTTATTTTATAGGTAATCCCACGTTTTTTCAATCCTTTTATAAACTTGTCTGGGAGGAGGTCTTTTATTCCTCCTCCTGTTTGTTTTGTCTATCTGTCTTTTTCTGGTGTTAGTGAAAATTCAATCGCCCAGCCTAGCACTTGTCTTTGTTGTTCTTCTGTTAATGCTTCTATTCCTTGGTAGCTTGAGTCTATCGCTCCTCTGATGTAGTTTGGTATTGCCACGATTTGGTATTCTGGTAGGTCGTAGTAGATGTTGTAGTCGCTTCCGTATGTCTCTACTCCTAGTCTTACGTACTCTTCTTCGTTTGCGTCATAAATCTTTATTGTGTCTAGGTTTCTTTGAAGTTCTTTAAGTGTCATTGTCATGTCTTTTCCTCCTGTTTGTGTGTTCTCTTCTTTTCTTTGTGATTGTATTATCCCACGTTATCGTCGTAATGTCAAGCGTTTTATATAACTTTTTTTCAATTCTTTTCAAATGTTTTTTTTTAAAAAAGACCAGGTTTCTGTCCTGGCCTTCGATCTATTCTATTCCTTTTCCTGCTCTACATAATAGCTTGCCTTGAATTAATCCATTAACCCAATCTTTTAAGAGCTGATTCTAAATCTTCAAAGTAATCATCAATTGCGAACATTATTTCTCCGCCTACTTCAATTTTTTCTTCCACTACGAACCAGTC
>CAYFWG010000155.1:0-2486 GCA_964346775.1 uncultured Mogibacterium sp. | reverse complement strand
AGAACGAATTGCAATGTCGAGTTCGGATAAGGTGCAATTCATACACCCCAAACCTGTTCCAGATATTAACGATCTCTCTCATAAGCGCGTAGCGATCTATGCTCGTGTTAGTACAAAAAGTTTAGATCAGACTTCATCCATAGAAAACCAGACCATATATTATCGGGATAAGATAGCAAAGAACCCTAACTGGGAACTGGTTAAGATTTATAAAGACGAAGGTAAGTCCGGAACCTCTAAAAAAGGCCGAAAAGACTTCCAACAGATGTTGGACGACGCATATAATCAAAAATTCGACCTTATCCTCTGTGCCAGCGTATCGAGATTTGCGAGAAACGTCGGCGATTTTGTTGAAGAGATAACGAATCTTCGAGTAAAGAATTCTACTCATCCGGTTGGCGTCTATTTTGAAACTGAGAACATATACACACTTGATGAGCGTAGCGCAGATACCCTTGATATGCAGGCGATGTTTGCGGATTGGGAATCCCGAAATAAGAGCCGCCGCATGATTCTTTCTTACGACCAGCGAATCTTTACTTGCCAATTTCCTGTATCCGATTTGCTTGGCTACCGTCATACAAGGACCGGAAAATTGATTATGATTCCGGAAGAAGCCAAAACAGTCCGCTTTATCTTCCTTGCTTATTTTTGCGGTTACTCGGCAAAAGAGATAGCAGATATACTTACTGAAAAAGGAAGACACACGCTAAAAGGCAGAACCGAATGGAACGCCGGAATGGTAAAGAACATAATGCTGAATGAGCGTCGCTGGGGACAACTTCAGGCAAGAAAAAGCATTGTGCTTGACTACAAGAAAAAGAAAATCGTTAAGAATGAAGGAATCCGCGAAGGCGCTTTCGTAGAAAATCATCATGTCGGCATTGTATCCCCGGAAATAGCGAAAGCCGTTAGTTATCTGTTTCCTAATTCCTCCAGATTAAATGGTGTTCAGGATCTGAAAGTCATTCGTGAAGGAAACCTAAAAGGTTTTATAAGCGTAAACCCCGCATGGCTTGCGGTCGATAATACAACATTCCTTGACTTGTGTTGCAGCGCATACGATGAAGATGAACTGAGTAAAATCCAACAGGAATCTAAGATTATAAGTGGCGAAGCTCATAGTAAGATCATTTCAATGGATTTTGCCGGGTATCAGGTTCCATACGGAATCTATTTCTTAAATCGGAATATGCCCTCTATTACGCTTTCTAAAAGCAGGATCAAAATGAATAAGGCTTGCTTTACAAAACTGAACGGGTGCAAGTACATTGAATTGCTGTATCACCCGATTTATCAAACAATCGTCATTAGATCGTGTGAAGAAGCCACAGACACAAGTTTCTGCTGGAAAACGGACGATGACAAACTGACGCTTTCGTTTGTAGCAAAGGCGTTTACAACGGCTTTGTATGAACGGATGAACTGGCTTGATAATCTGAACTTCCAATTCCGCGGTATTTACAGAGAACGAGGAAACTCACGCATTTTGTTCTTTTCCCTTGATGAGCCGAGAATACATCTAACTAAATCAAAGGCAGTCGCTCCAACAGAAGAAGAGCCAGAGGCATTGGAGGAGCAGACGGAACTTGTGATCGATACAGAAACAGTTCCGTCTCCGGAAGTTGTTGCGGAAGAACAAGAGAATGAAGAATCCGAAGAGGAACTGATCCAGTACATTAAATATAAAAACGATGATGATTCCGAAGACATTCCGGATTTGCCTATTACGGCTTATCCTGACGAATGGCAACGGAATATCGGATTAAGCCACGCAATGAGAAGCCGAAGAGACTGGCTGACAGAGCAAATAACAGAAGCGGATATTCTTGTTGAAGGCACAAGTGCGGTTAATCCTTTAATTGGAGATATACCGTCAAAGGCTCAGGCATTGGAAGAACTGGAATCCCTATTGATAGAAATGTAAGGAGTAATTAGTCATGGAAAATGAAGAACAGGCATTAGCGGGCAAAAAAGAGCAAGGAATGTCCTATCGGGAGTTTGAGCTTGTGCAGGAGTATGCCAAGGCAAAACTGGAAGCTCAAAGCGAATTGCAGTATGAGGACTTGAGCGATTATGAAATCCCTCCCCGTACACAGTTCTCTATGCTAAAAAAGCCCGCTGTGAGTATTAAGTATAAAGAGATTACCTTTAACATGACCTGCGTGAGAATGTTTGAGGGTATCACCAATGTTCTCATGTCGTTGAGTTCAAACAAGAAAAGACTGGCGGTTATTACCAGAAAAGAAGAGGGCGCTTCTACTGTTGAGTGGTCTCGTAAGAAAGAAGATAAGTATGTCAATAAAACGATTACCTCTCTCGAATTTACGGATGCTATCTATAAGCTTATGAACTGGGATAGAGGCAATCGCTATAAAGTGCTTGGTCGAATTGCAAATTCTGCCGAAGGATTGATCCTTGTGTTCGATTTGGAAGAAGCTATTATGTTTGATGCTCTTCCGGAGGAATATGTGGATCGGAGAACC